>JAAYEB010000485.1 GCA_012728995.1 Fibrobacter sp.
CTCTCCCAGGGTGATATTCAAATAGTGTGATATATGGTCGGTGGAAGCTTACGCCGGATTATTTTTCTGTCAACAGATTTGTTATCGGGTGGGCGTTTTTAGTTTTCGTGGAGATCAGGAGTCCTGAGTTTACATTACTTTTTACATTACTGATTGATCAATCGCAATACACAGCTCCGCACTGCCATGTCCCGGTGGTAACCTTGTTTCCATTGAGATCAGTTATAACGCACCAGATTTTCATTCCAGCGGTAGTATTAACTGTAAGTGTTTTGGTGGTACATCCCGACCAGTCAGTCATACTTGGAGTTATGAGCGTGGGCCCGGCAAAAGCCTGAAAATACCATTCGTACGTAGCGCACCCCCCGTTATTGGTCATGCAGGTTATGGGATCGGTAATGCAATGCTGTTTCGTCGTCCCATTGGCCAGCGTCACCGAAATTGGAGTAACCGTCCATTTCGCGTACAAGGTTACATCACTCGTACCCATCGTATAGTTCCCTCCATCAGAGTACTGTGCCGAACCGGTTGGCGTGGTAGCCCATCCAACAAAGGTTTTACAATAGTCCCAGTAAGAATTCGTAGAAAGCTTTGCAGTCGAACCGCTGGCGATGGACTGCGAGCTCATAACACCGCCTGCATCACCATTGTTCTTGTTAAAGGTAATTCTGTAGTAATTCGGTGTCCACTTCGCATACAGGGTCACATTTGATGTCCCCATGGTATAACTTTCCTGATCATTATACACCTTTGAGCCGGAAGAACTCGTGGCCCAACCTTCAAACGTCCAGCCGCTTTTCGAAAAGGCGTTCGGTTTGAGAGGCGCAGATGATCCGCTGAGGATGGTTTGAGGATCCATGTTACCCGATGCCCCGAGATCGTTTTTACTGAAAGTGATTCTAAAAGGATTGGCTGTCCATTTCGCATAGAGCGTCACATTTGCCGTCCCCATGGTGTAATCATCCCCGTCTGCATATACCGCCGTTCCTGATGCACTGGTGGCCCATCCGACGAAACTCCACCCGGTTTTGGTAAAGGTGTTAATTGCCAGAGAAATGGTGCTTCCCTCCCCGATGGTCTGGTTGGACATGGTCCCTGTAGCTTGAGCGTTATTTTTATCGAATGTTATAGTGTGCGTGATTTGTGTCCACTTTGCATAGAGAGTAACATCCGAAGCCCCCATCGTGTAACTTGCACCATTGGAATAGGCAACAGGACCGCCGGAAGTGGTTGCCCACCCGGCGAACGTCCACCCGGTTTTGGTAAAAGCGTTTGATGTGAGCACCGCAGCTGTTCCTTCACCAATGGACTGTTGGGCCATCGCCCCAGTAGCCTGGACGTCATTTTTATCGAATGTCACCTTATGTAGAATTCGCGTCCACTTTGCGTACAAGGTGACACTGGCAGTATCCATGGAGTAAATCTCACCGTCGCCATAAACAACTGCCCCGCTTGCGCTCGTGGCCCACCCTGCAAATGTCCAGCCCTCTTTTGAAAAACCATTCGGCGTCAAATCAGCAGATGATCCAGAAGAGATTGTCTGAGGCGGCATATTCCCGGTTGCCGCAGAATCATTTTTATCAAAAGTAATGGTATTGGCATTCGCGTCCCATACAGCGTAAAGTGTCATGTTACCCGGCCCCATCGTATAACTCACAGCATCCGCATACACCGCCGATCCGGTAGCACTGGTCGCCCACCCGGTAAAATTCCAACCCGGTTTCGAAAATCCGACACCCGTAAGAGATGCAGCCGATCCGCATGCAATGTTCTGCGGTTCCATGGTACCGGTCGCGGAAACATCATTTTTATTGAAGGTAATTGTGTAGGTATTCGCACTCCATATCGCATACAAAGTGACACTGGATTCTCCCATGGCATATTCATCACCATCTGAATATTCAACCGTTCCAGCAGCACTGGTTGCCCACCCTTCAAACGTCCAGCCCGCTTTTGTGAATAAGTTCAACATAAGGTTAGCCGTTGAACCGTAAGCGAGGCTCTGCGCGGACATTGTTCCTGTGGCGGAATCATCATTCTTGTTGAAGGTGATTGAATTCTCATTCGCGTCCCACATCGCATATAAGGTCACGTCATCCGTTCCCATAGCGAAAGTTTCATCAGCGGCATATGCCGTTCCGGAACCATCACCGGCGGTATTCCACCCTGTAAATGAATAACCGTTTCTTGTCAGATTCCCCGCACCAAGTACCGTCACCTCCATGTCCTGCTCATAATTATTTTCATCGGTTGGTATGAATCCACCGGTACTGCCGTTGCCATCATAAATCACATTATATACCGGATTCTGTGACCACCTGGCATATAAGGTAACATCCGCCGAACCCATCTCGAACGTAGCTTCAGGAGCACGATCCGTACCCGACCCGTCCGCCGCGGTGTTCCAACCGGTAAAGGTATAACCACCGCGTGCCAGATCTCCGGTATTCGCCTTGACTGTCACGGTTGTACCTTCTTCATAATCAATAGCATCTGAAGGCACCGTTCCATTCGTGTTACCATTTCCGTCATACAAAACAGTATAGGTAGGGATTAGTGTCCACTGAGCATATAAGGTAAGATTCCTGGAACCCATTTCAAGTGTCGCTGCCGGATTATACCCAGTTCCCGAACCGTCAGCCGCGGTATTCCATCCGGCGAATGTAAAACCGGTTTTCGCCAGATTACCGGTATTTCCCTTGATCGTAACAGACGTGCCCTCCTCATAATTTGTACCGTCAACGGGGACTGTTCCACCGGAATTCCCGTTTCCGTCATACGTAACGGTAAAGGTCGGGTTCGTGCTCCACTGAGCATAGAGTGTCAGGTTCTTTGTACCCATTGTGAGTGTTGCACCGGCGGTATATGACGTACCGCTGCCATCTTCCTTTGTATTCCACCCGGTAAAGGTGGAACCGGTTTTCATCAGATTACCGGTATTTTCTTTAACGGTAATGGTCATGTCCTTTTCATAATTCGTGCCATCAGCGGGAACCGTACCACTGGTATTCCCGTTTCCGTCATACGTAACGGTAAAGGTCGGTTTCGTGCTCCACTGAGCATATAAGGTAAGGTTCGCGGTACCCATGACAATGGTTGCATCTGCAGTGCAGGAATCGCCACTTCCGTCGGCTTCGGTATTCCAGCCGGTAAACGAGGAGCCGGTTTTAACCAGATCACCCGTATTATCTTTGACGGTAACGCTCATGCCTTCTTCATACTTCGTATCGTCTTCGGGGGCTTCACCGCCGGTATTTCCGTTCCCGTCGTAGGTAACGGTAAAGGTCGGGTTACTGCACCACTGCGCGTAAAGCGTCACGTCACTGGTACTCATGGTAAACGTCGCACCGGGAGTGTATGACTTGCCGCTTCCGTCATCCTTGACATTCCAGCCGATGAAGGAAAAACCGGTTCTGACAAGACTGCCGGAATTTGATTTGATCGTGACGGTCGCACCCTCGGTATAATTGTTGGCATCCGTCGGGACCTCCCCATCGGTATTGCCGTTTCCATTGTACATGACCCTGCAGGTCGGGTTCGTGCTCCACTGTGCATACAACGTCACGTTTTTATCGCCGATTATGAAACTCTCTTCAACACCGTACGACGTTCCGCTTCCATCTTCTTCGGTGTTCCATCCGGTAAACGTCGCATCCTCTTTTTCAAGATTGCCGCTGTTGGAAGCCACTGTAACCGTATCGCCTTCTTCATATTTATTTTCATCTTCAGGTACATTACCACTCTCCGCACCATTGGCATCATAGATTACTTTCCAGGCCGGATTGCTTGTCCACTGTGCATAAAGTATGACATTTTTTTCTTCCATCTCGAAAGTATCGCCTTCAAGGTATCCTTTTCCGCTGTCATTTGCCAGTGTATTCCATCCAATGAAAGTAAACCCTTCACGCCTGAGATCGCCGCTGTTACCTGCCACGGTTACAAGTTCGCCGGTTTTGTAGTATCGCTCCGTTTCCGGAACTTCTCCTTCTTGCGCTCCATTACCGTCGTAAGTAACAGTAAAGCTGTCATTGGGTTGCCATCTGGCATAAAGGGTGATGTTTTCTGTCCCGAATTTTAACATTAACCCGGAATCGGGAGAAACACCACTGCCGTCTTCTTCCGTATTCCATCCCTTGAAGGTGTATCCTCTTCGAGTGAGCTTACCGGGATTTCCTTGAATCTCAACTAAACCGTTAATCGCGTAACGGCCAGTATCCTCAGGAACCTCTCCTGAAGTGTTTCCGTTCCCGTCATAGAAAACCCGCAAAAGTATCTGTAACCGTATTTCGGGGCTGGTGATTTCTCCCCAGTTATTGCTTATGGAGCAATACCAGCGATGCGCGGTATCTTCAACGAATACCGGGTTCAGAAACAGTGAATCACTTGTTGCGGAATCAATCCTGTTGTTGTCGCAAAACCATTCATAACCAAGGTCACCTGTTCCTTGTGCTGCCACCCGAAGAGTACATGATACACCCAATTCGACATCAAAAAGCGTATCGGTCATTTCAGTGATTTCTGGTTTAACGGCCCTGAAAAAAGTGATAGTTGAATCTTTGGCCCGATCTTCCTGATCCGGATAACAGTATTCTATTGTTACAGTATGAAATCCCCCCGTAATCGGAGAATGCTCAATAACGTACTCTTTCTCGCCTTTTCCTTTCCACTTGGTCCAACTGGAACCGTCCAGGGAATAGCGGAACAGATTGTAATGACGTTCTTTATCATTACCGATTAGAACCATGCGTAAGGTATCGGTGAGAATCGTATCTCCGTCCGAAACGTTTGACGAAGTGTCCAAAGTAAATGATGGCTGTTTATAGGCGGAGTCGCCCGGATTGTATATGTTTCCTTTGAATTCACAGAAAAAGATCAACAGCATGGAAATGGAAAGTAAAACAAGCCGTTTCATAAAATCTCCCATAAATGATATATTTTTTACAGAAAAAGCCAATAAAGGAATCCGCGCTTTTTTTTCAGGTTATCGATGCATTGTTACCGTTACCACCGCTCCTGTATAACCCGGTAAAATAACCGGTGCTATTGTTACTTTTTTCTCTTCATGCCTATTCAATCGCCAGTAGAGTACTGCGCCTGTTGCAATTGCTGCAATAGAGAACGTACCTGCACCTATTGCAGTATATGCTTGAACTTCGGCATCATTATTAATTTCACTGGCTTTTACAGGATCTGCGGTTACACTATACTTTTTTCTTAGATTTGCCCACTTGGACAAAAACACCAGAGAGACCACGCCGCTTGCCACTCCCGTACCTGCAATAATTACAGGAATTCCCTTTTTTACGAAAATGTTTTGTTTCTTTTCAGGGATATGCTGAGATTCATTATGAGTGGTCTTCTGAATTTCGTTGTTACAGGAAAATGCTATATCATCCTGAACGTACTGGATTTTATCCTTTATTGTAAAATGAAACTGTCCGTTCTGGCGGAATAACCCGTTTTCTATCAGAATGTCGGATATTTGTGATTTTATACCGTATACAGAAAAACGGAGGGAAAAATATTTCAGTGAAACAATCTCCGATTTGCTGGAAACAAGGATTCCATTCCAGTCAAAAGGGTTCGGGAGTTGTTCCGCAGTGGTATTGTATTCTCCATCATTAATCGAGGTAAAGATAACGCGGTTTTCCTGTGTACCTTCAACAAAAAGATCGCCATGAACTTTCAGGCCGGTAAAAGGTTTAAAAAGAAATACGCATCCTTCCTTAATTACTGCTTTTTTTCCTTCAGGCACCGTAATATCGTCAACAACTACATAAGGTCCATCTTTTGCAGAAAAACTCATTTTACCTATGCTGCCGGAAAGTTCAGTTTGGGCATGCAAACCGGACACACTGAAAAAGGCAATTACAATGAACAGACAGCACGAATGCCAAAAATTATTTGAACCGGTAATTGTACAGAAATAACGCAACATTTTAGGTTTCCTGTTTTGATGCAAGGAGCAATTCATAATCTGCTGTTTTATGATTAATAAACAACAGATCTCTGATTTTTTAAGAGAGTTTATAAAAATCAAAAGCAATGATAAAATATTTAATTCTGTACTTTCAATCAAACAAAAAAGCCATTTAGGTTGATTTTATTAATACTGATAGATGTATACAAGGGAATACTATATTTAACCTTGTAGATTTTCTACATCGACTCATGCACAAGTCTGGTTGCAGAAAAGATTACCTGCTAATAATCTTTATTAGAAATGTACAAAGGTTCCTTTTTATTAGACAAGAATTCGGACTGCCGGTTCACCTGAATTCACATGCTCGGCTGCGCCTTTGCAATCCGGCTTGTGCGCTCGGCGTGTAATATTATCTTTATATAGTAAAAAAAGCTTTTGCTGAAACGCAAAAGCCTTTTGTCGAAAAGATATTTGTAAAGTTCGCTTTATCTGGAAACAACATTAACAGTTTTTGTAACCGAACCGGACGGTGATGAAAGTCGGAGGATGGCAAATACAGAACCTACTGCTTTTCCATCCACAGTCTTACCATTCCAGTTGAATTTATGTGATCCGGCAGAAACTTTCTTTGACATAATTTTGCCGATTCTGGAACCATTAATGGTAAACAGTTCCATTTCCACCATACCCGATATGTCTGCGGAGTAATGAATTGGTGCACCGGCACCGAGGCAGAATGAATTTACAGCAAGTGATTTTAAATTTAATAACTCTCTTGCTTTTCCAATTGATACCGGATGGTCATATACCTGGATTTTCACTCCATCAGGACCGATCTGAATCGGAGCTGCAAGAGTTACCCGTATGTTCTCTTCCGGATCGGAACCTTCAACTTTGATAGTCGGATTGGCAGAACCCTCCACAAGAACAAACGGTTCATTAGTACCGGTATTATTCTTGAGTACAATCTCTTTTATGGTAACAGGATTATCATATTTGACTGTAATAGACTGTTTTAATCCAGTTTCGTCATCACCGGTTTCATCATAATCCAGTGTACCATGTCCCTTGGGGTTTAATAAAATCGCATTGGTGATTTTGCCATTCATTTCACCTGGTATCCGTGGTCTGATCCAGAGACGGTTAAAAGCGTTATCTATCATATAACCGCAAAACTGAAAATAGGAGTGCCAGACAATAGGAGCAGTCATATAACTGTCATGATGCCTGTTTCCATCACCTTCCTGTAGTGACTGCCAGAAAACCTCCTGGGGGACCTGCTTATAATAGTAATCATAATCCTGTTCGTGAATGAAAAGTGCATCATCAGGTCTGTTAATAGCGATTTCAGAACCGCCATAATGATCAACACAATAAAAAATCCACTCACCATTTGCCCTCACACCTCCGGTTTTCTGTTTATCCCGCATTTTTTTTACGGTTTTAGTAATAAAATCTGCATCCATTATCGGTTCAAGGCAAAAGTAGTTAGCCCAACTGTACCCTGCAATATGCCCTTCAGGAAAGCGTCCGCTGTTTGGTGCGGATGCATTTACACCATAGTCACTTGAGTTGCCGTACTTCTGTTTATACTCTTGTTTTGCCTGTTCAAAGTATCCATAGTATGTATCGGATAATTGATCATCGCCAATAAATTTAGCCATTTCGGACATAGCGAGATACGTGGTTATTGCCAGACCTCCATTGTATTCCGGAGTCAAACTGCAATTTGATCCGGTTGCATCTGCCGCACCATTACATCTGTCGTATGTACTGTGGCTTTGAAGAGGGAGCTTTGAACCATTGCCGCATTGCGAAAGCAATCTTTCTCCAGCTTTTTTAAGTGCGGTCCAGCTTTTTTGGAGCGAATCTAAATCTCCGGTTGCAAGCATAAGCTCATAAGCCTTGAAAATAAACATGCAGTTAAGATCTGCCCAGGTATCGGTGTTCGAAAACCACCAGTAGTCAGGGTGGTCTGTATCATCCCAGTCTAGTAAATGACGATTGTAGTTTGTAGAACCTTTAGAAAAACTTTGTGTTCCCTGATTAAAATCATGATGAATCTGTCCACTCGATTTTTGCTGCCGAGCCCAGTACTGAAGCTCATGCCACTGGACACTGGGCCAGTTGAATGTATAAAAGACCGCTGCATGTTGTCCCTGGTCTACTGTTCCGATAATTCCGTAATTGCCTTCCCAGAATGCTGTACGGCCGTCTTTTGCACATACCGAGTTGTGGATAAGAGGATAGGTATTGTTGAGCAAACGATCTTTGTACCATTCGGGAAAATTTGATGCCATGACACGATCGACAAAAGAAGTAATGCCGTCCCTGACAGCATCGAATTTCGATAATCCAAAATCGGCAGCTTCCTTTGAGTTTTCATAAAAATTATGATAATAATAATTTTCATTATCATAGGTACGGTACCATGCCAGAACAAATTTGAAATGAACCGTTTCCCCTGCAGGTATATTGCATTTGGCTGCAACCAGGTTGCCATCCGAATTTGACAGGCTGCCGTCATTAGAAAATGAACCTACTGCACCGGCACTGAAACTCGGTGATGTGCCGTCACAATCAACAGCCAGATATGCATTATCGGGTGAACCTGGAAAGCTTATCGCCTTGTTTCCGCTTTCAACTTTTCCACTGTTTGCTCCACCAAGGAGACCACCATTGGCAAACTCCAATGCCACTGCAGCATCTACCGCTTCTGTGCCGCTGTTAACCGCTGTAATATCGAAAAATGCAAGCGGAGATGTTGCAAGCTGATAATTTTCTGTACCTTCACCAGGAAGATACGGACCAAAGGCATCCAAAGTAAATTTGATACCGCCGATTGTACCAAAATCAGCAGTCTGCAAAGGACATTTTGCATCTTCAGAAACCGCCCTCTTCTGGGATTCGGATGTCCCGCCGGCGAAGAAATGGAAACCGCTTAAAGAGATTCGATCTTCATCTTTATCCGCAGCTGCGGGGGGTAGTTTACCGCTTACAGAAAACTTGTGTCCATCAAAAACGACATACCCTGTACCCATTCCTCCAAGTGGCGTACCACCAGTACCGGATAATGCAAATAATGAAGAGAATAAGCATAAAACAGCGATCTGGATTCGCAATAGTCTTATCAACAACATTTTACCTCCCTAAAGGATAAATTTTGATATGGTAACAATTATTTTTAAATAATCACGAACACTTATTAATCATATTTAATATAATCAATTCAGCAGATAACAACTGGTTTTTTAAACTTGTTGGCTGGAAAAAGATAAAAAAACTTTATTAGTTTAGAGATTTCTGTTTGATTTTTCTTTCAAATACCAGAGTCACTGATAAAATCTGTCCGGGATTTGTGGCTTGAATCGGAGACGATTTCCTTTACACGAGTCTTTTTCGCGTACATTGGCAAAAGAATCAGATCCAGAAGGTTTAATATTCCTTCGCGAACGATTAAGATAACGACAACGATAACGACAACGATAACGACAACGATAACGACAACGATAACGACAACGATAACAACAACGATAACAACAACGATAACGGTGAAAGGTAGATATGACCTTCACAGACATACAACCTTTTCTGCGGTAAGCTTATCGAAATCAATCGTTTGATTCAGGTATAAATTTATGTTTCCTGATTTCCACATATCTAAAACTACTTAATTTATGATCAAAAGGTTAGAGAAAACCGGTTTGATAGATTTGCAAACCGGTTTTGCTTAATATGGAAGAGGTGTAATGAAATTACTGAATGATCAATAGGGAATCTTTGCCGTTATTGGAATATGTATTCCCTGAGATTAATTCGGGATTGGCATTTTTGTCGATAACTATACCATACTCCCGGTTGTTTTTAAAACTGCAGTTTTCAACTTTTACGCTTGCATCAACATAAACACCACTGGTGGCTTTGTTTACCTTACAGTATTTCAGTTCTGTTTTCACATCTGCATTTTTTCCGATTCTTATACCGCCAGTAATCCCGTCTTCATCAGCACCCCAGTACTCATCCTGATCATAGGAATCAAATATTATAGGTAAATTATCTGAACCACTGGCAATTAACGCTCCGGGGTTTTCTTTTCCCACATCAATATAAGCACCAGGTAAAAAATGAAACACTGTACCTGGATGAATGTTTATTTCAACACCATTAAAGCCACTAATGTCAAGTATTCCATCTACAATGTATGGCGCATCATGTTTTTTCCATGTTCCGCTCTGCCAAACGGTTTCACCACTGACATATACACCACCTTTACCATTGTCAGCTACACTTCCGGTACCGGAAAGATTAGAAAGCTGGTAGGCAGAAATGCTGATTCCATAACCGGTATTTTTAACAAA
>JAAYEB010000427.1 GCA_012728995.1 Fibrobacter sp.
AGGAAAAGGTCCCACATTGTGATGGGATCAGGTGTGTAAAAGGAAGACGAACGAAAGTGAACCGCTGATGAGGCATCGAAAGGTGTTTGACATCGACAAAACCACGGAGCTTCGCCATTCGTGGGGTAAGTCTGGGGGTAAACTGTGTTCTGCCCAGATGTCAGGTGCGTGTAGAGGCGCACGTGAGCCTTTTACAGGCGCAGAGAGGGAACAGGTGAACCTGTGTCATCGTGCTAAGGGAAAATCTGCAAGTGCAGGCCGCACGAGGGAGAAAGTACCGATACATGAAACAGGGCGGATCAGCTCGTAGTAGTGATGAATCTACAGAAATGTAGAGGAGCAAAGTGGCTGAATTGTTCATAGTGAAAGCCGAACATCAACCTTGTTTAAACAAGGGAGTAGTGTTCAGCAGACGCGAGGCCAGTATGGCCATAATGAACAATAAGAGCTGTATGAGTCAAGAGGTTCACGTACGGTTCTGTGAGAGGCTGAAGGTGAAATTCCCTCGGTCTACTCGACCATGAAAATATTTTAAAAACATATATTACGTTCGGTAAACATGATGATTTTTTTGTAGATCAAATTATTTCTTATTAAAAGAATGGTAGTAAAAAGTGATTATACGGGCTTTCGCGCCCGAATGACGAGATACTTTGTAACTGCAATTGCAAATAGGACGTTTACGATACCTATTGTAACAGTTCTTCTGCATCAAGTTTGTCTTTAGGACGATCTGTTGCCGTTTTGTTTTTAATAAGCTGTGTGCGCCCAATAAATTTCACTTCCACATTTCCGTATTTTCCACGAATTTTATTATCCCAGGCTTCCTTAAAATCAACACCAGATATTTGATTTAAAAAATCAACTCGTACCGGCTCGACTCCAAATGTTATTATGTTTCCTTCTGAAGTAAACATATCAAAGTTAAGATCTTTTTCTGGAAAACCGAATTCAACTAAACTATTAATAATTTTCTTAACATTTTCAATTGAGCTGTCAAAATAAAAATCGATATCTTTAGTAAGCCTGGGAAAGCCATGGAATGCAACAGCATAGCCACCGACAATCAAATATCGTACAGAATTATCTTCGAGTAATTTTAATAACTCTTCGAAGTCTTGTTGGATATTCATACAAAAACTTTCCCCCTTCAATTCTAAGCAATTCGACCTCATTGAGACGATCTTCATGAGTCATTGAACGGCGACGATTTCTTTCATCTTGTTCATGAGATTCAAATGATTTATAAACTCGAATATTTCTAATCATAATACCTTGTATTTCATTCAGTTAGATATTTTGACGAGCGTATCTGTTTTAAAATATATCATATACCGCACACGATGTGTGGTTAAAAATACCTGGTTTAAAATCTAATAAAAACATTTAGAATCGTATCTACACTTCAAAATCACAAGAACAACATCCTTAATTCTAACATAATAAGTATCAAAGACTTAAGAACATCGAGTTTGATTAATCATCAGGCATATCATTTCAAAAACACAACCTCATAACAGGATCTTTCTTTTTACTGTAGATACAACCTACTTTTGTGTTTTAAATGTTTAAATGAAAATATATTAATCTTATTCAAAATCAAGAGCAGGGGATAAAAAGAGGATTTTTGTGTATATTCCTTTTTAAACCGGTTTCTTTGTAGACTTAAACCAAGCGCTTTAGTTCGTTTTGGATCAGGTGCCGGTTTGGGCTGGAACTCTAACCGTGCGTCCTTGGATGTTGAGATTTTTTATCATGTTCGCCGAGCGGACACGACCCCCGCGGTAGTGTGTTGCAGTTCTGTAACTTCCGTTTGGGGGCGTGTGGAAACCTGTGTATAGCTCCAGTTTACCGAAAAATCGGAAAAAACTTCAGATAGTAATCAATTATGGTTTAAATCATTCACATCAGGTAAATCAGCGGTTCAGACATTTTCCTGTTACGATTTGGGATTTATTCTTTATTCACTACCCGCTAATCTCCTGATCCACATAAGATCTGGATTGCCGGTTCACCAAGTGTTGTTGGTACAACAAAAATATAATGATCAAATCCCGGTTTTACATCGCATAGGCGTCAACTTAACTTTTTTTTCTTGGAGGACGGCGTATTACTCTTTTAAAAATTAAAGTATTCTTGTCCTCTATTATCCATTCAAATTCTTCTCCTTTTTTTATTCCTAATGCTTCCGC
>JAAYEB010000428.1 GCA_012728995.1 Fibrobacter sp.
AAAACATGAAAGCCTTTTTGTTGGACAATGGACGCCCATATTTCTTCTGCTGGGAATTTATCGACGATTTCTGAAACTAGCCGGGTTTTAATCGAAAAATTTGTTCCTTTCTGAAATGCAGAAATAAAACCTGAGGTGTTAAAAGTATTGTTTGATTTAAATTCATATTTAATTACTGATATAAAGAGATTTCAACTGTTGTGCCCTGATTTTAATTATTTTTATTAATGAAAGAAGTTTATACCTGTATTCAAAATATTTATTTTCCTGAAATCATTTTTCATGAGTTTTAACACAGGGTCACATTATCCAGGTTGAAACAGGAGTATCAATATGCCGATGTACGAATTTTTCTGCAAGGATTGCAATACTATTTTTACTTTTTTTTCGAAAACTGTCACAACCCAAAAAACCCCGTTATGTCCCAAATGCCAAAAAAACACCTTAAGCAGAATGATCTCGCGTTTCGCAATAACGGGAAAACACTCACAAAAAGAGGATGGAGATTCAGATCTTCCAGATATTCCTGTTGATGAAGCAAAAATGGAAAAGGCTATCGAGTCTCTGGCTTCTGAAGCAGAGAATATTAATGAAGACGATCCCCGCCAGGCTGCAAATCTTCTGAGACGGCTTACAGATATGACCGGACTAAAAATGGGTGATAAAATGGAAGAAGCAATAAGCCGAATGGAAGACGGTGCCGATCCGGAAACAATTGAGCAGGAAATGGGTGATATCCCAGAAGAGGAGCTGTTCAAGTTTGAAACCGGTTCCAAACAAACTGGTTCAAGATATAAAGTTGCTCCCATACGGGATGAAACTCTTTACGAAATGTGATTACTATTTTGACATTTTAAGTTGACAATTAAATCCTGGTAAGAGTGCATGCGCACCTGGATACCATAAGTATAATTTACACTATTGGTTTTTCGGGTGCCAGCCGACATGCACCTTTTTAATCCAAAACCAGATTTAGATTCCTGGAACCAGTTCCACTTTGATCCAACCGTCCCGACGTGCATCAAATTCCTTTAATGCATCAATTGCAGATGACATCGGCTTGACCCTGGTCAAAATCTTCAGTGGATCAACAGCTCCACTCTCAACAAGATCAATAAGCATCGGAAGATACTTACGGTGATTGCAATTTCCCATATTGATTGTAAGATTCTTGTTCATTGCTTTTCCAATTGGAAAATATTGCAAGGTTTGCGGGTATACACCAACAATTGCCAATGTCCCGGCCTTGTCTAAAGCATCTACCTCCCATATAAGGGCCTGTGATGGTGCATTACCAGGGATCCAGTTTTCACCTTGTGGATTTGGTTTTGGAACGATCTGACTCATTTCATACCTGAACTCTTTTTCCAGCATATCCGATTTGGCTTTAGCCGGTCCGCTGTCTGGCTTTTGTGCATCAACACCAACTGCATCAATTATCCTGTCAACCCCGATTCCGCCTGTCAATTGCATTATAATCTCAACCGGATCTTCCTCATTGAAATTTACAATTTCTGCACCCTGTTCCTGTGCCATTGACAAACGTTCGGGAATCTGATCTACTGCTATAATTCTTCCAGCACCATGAATTTTGGCACCAAGAATTGCGAACTGTCCTACCGGACCACACCCAAAAACCGCTACCGTATCTCCGGGTTTTATTTCGGCAATATCAGCACCGAAATAACCGGTCGGGAAAATATCCGATAGCATCAACGCCTGATCATCTGTAATGTTTTCAGGAAGTTTTACAGGACCAACATTTGCAAAAGGTATTCTGGCCTTTTCTGCCTGCAACCCGTTGAATGATCCTGTTTCAACCGGACCACCAAAAAAAGCAGTACCTGCCCGTTTCCCGTTTGGATTCGCATTATCACACTGTGCATAATATCCTGCCCTGCAGTATGCACAATAGCCGCAGGCAATAGTTGAAGGAACAACAACCCTGTCTCCAGGTTTCAGATTACGAACAGAAGATCCGGTTTGTTCAATTATCCCGACTGCTTCATGACCAAGAACAGTCCCCTCTTTCATATTTCCCATTGTACCCCTTATCATATGAAGATCTGTTCCACAAACAGCATTCGCCGTTATCCGGATAATTGCATCAGTTGGTTCCTTTATTACAGGTTCTTCAATATCATCAAGACGTATATCACCGATACCATGAAAAACAACTGCTTTCATAAAAAGCCTCCATCCTGGATTTTCAAACAAATCACACATATATATACCAAGGTCAAATCTTGTACCAGATCACTTTTTTGCCATAAATTCAATACCTGACAGATCACAAAAATGGTAAAACTCCAAATTCCAAACTCCATCAGGAACAGTTTTCGCTAATTAAAAGTTTGTAAACCTTTTGTTAATTGAAGGGAGAGCAAAATGGAGAATCCTGAAATTATTGACAAACTATCATCATTGATGAAACTTGATATTGATGCAGTGAAAGCTTATGAAAAAGCACTGGATAAAATCAGTGAAAAAGATGTCCATGATGAAATCGCCAGATATCGTGATGATCATGTGCGACATATTGATACAATATCAGGAACAATCAAAGAACTGGGTGGAACTCCACCAGAACGAACAACTGATTTAAGGGGATTGTTTCTTACCGGAACTTCCATGCTTATGGGGATAACTGGTACTGAAGGAGCACTCAAGGCACTTGAAACCGGAGAAAAATTGACCAATAAATCTTATGAGGATGCAACTGACCAGCCATTCCCCAAAGAGATACTTAACACTCTGGAGCTTCACTTCCGTGATGAACAACGCCATCTCCGTTTTATAACTCATGCTCTGGACATAAAAGTATGGGAAAGAAGGGCTGCTTGATATGGTGAAGAGGAGATAACTCCTCCTCTTCAAATTTTGTTCATATCTTGATGAAAACGAAATTGTTATGTGCTGTGGGAACGTCACTGGGTGAAACAGGTTTAATGGTGTGAAGCTCTCATATCTGCAGGATCAATTATCAGACTAACAAATTTTTAACACTCTATCCCTGGATGATCGGTATCGTTGGCGAAAGATACAATAGACGCTCTCAATCGAAATAAAAAGTCATTGACCATATTGAAAACCACTAAAAAACGGGATAACTAATACCTAAGTAGTAACGATTTCTTTGCGCGAGTCTTTTTTGCGTACATTGGTATTAAGAATCAGATACAGAACGCTTAATATGCAGTTACAGGATAACGATTACGACAACGACAACGATTGTAGTTTTTTTTTCTTCATTCACCATTACCTTATGACCTTCACAGCCATAAAACCTTCTGCACAATGTCGCTATGCAGCTCATCGTAGTTTAATCATCTCATTTAGGTAACAGGTTTTTTTCAGTCTGATCAAGATACTTATTTTTCAGAAACCTGCATTACCAAAAATTGATCTGGCCTTTCAACAAAACTGTTTTCAGGGTAATCTCTGGTGGGCATTTGCTAATATTTATAGTATCATTTAAGCTACATAAGAGCATTGCGGTTTAAATCAGCTATTTAGAACAACAGATGAATATTTCTCTTTTTGACCTTTTTTACCTTCTTTGCGGCCTGGCTATTTTTCTTTATGGAATGCAGCAGGGTGAAAAGATCCTGAAACGATTAGGTGGTTCGGATCTGCGAAGGATACTAAAGGTAATCACCCGTCACAGGTTAAGTGCCTGGTTTGCCGGACTAGTTACCACACTTATAACCCAGTCTTCATCTGCAACAACAGTAGTACTGGTCAGTCTGGCAAGTGCCCGTATGATGAGTTTTGGGCAGTCTTTGGGAATGATACTTGGTTCAGATCTTGGAACAACAGTAACTGTGCAGCTTTTTGCATTCAAATTTGATCAAATTGCCCCTCTTCTGATTGCTGCTGGTTTTTTTATTTCCATGTGCAGGAGTTCCGAAAAGATTAGTGGATATGGAAAACTGATTCTGGCACTCGGTTTTATTTTCTTTGGAATGAGCATAATGGCAGAGGCTGTGATGCCGCTTCGGAGCTATCCTGCATTTGAATCCATAATGCAGGCATCACTTAACAACCAATGGTATGGTCTTTTAGCAGGAACAGTTATTACTGCAGTTATACAAAGCAGTGCAGCAACTTTAGCTTTGTTGATTGCGCTTGCAGAAAATTACAGTTTAACCGGTGATTGGGTTCCCTCAGCAGCACATCTTTTTCCGATCATATTGGGAGCAAATCTTGGTACCTGCATTACTGCATTTATTTCAACACTCAGGGCTGATATTGAGGGAGTTCGGGTAGCATGGGCACACTTTTTATTCAAATTTGCCGGAGTGTTGATTTTCTTTCCTCTTTTGGGATTCTTTAATCTTTTTGACAGGATTTTTGTGGGATCAGCGGCATTTCAGACAGCCGCTCTTCATACATTTTTCAATCTGTTCATCTCATTTCTGTTTCTTCCTTTTACGGGTTTCTTTGAACGCATTATACTATTCATGATTAAACCGGGTTCAAAGGTAATTGAACGTTTTCAACTCTCCTATCTCCACGATTCAATAATTTCTCTTCCTGTTCTGGCTCTTTCACAGGCTGTCAGAGAAATTGAGGGGATGTCGGAAAAAGTAAAACTGATGCTCAATAAAAGCTGGCGACTTATAGAAAAATTTGATTTGAACAATAAAAGAGAACTCATTGAGAGTGATGACGAAGTAGATTTTCTTCATGAGAATATTATAGCATTTCTGACACGTATGGCAGGAGAGGAACTTATTAATGAAACTGCATCACGTTCATACGAGCTGATCATGATAACAACAGATCTGGAACATATAGGTGATATTATCTCTAAAAGCATTGTCCCGCTTACAGAAAAAATTTATGATAGCCCTGTTCCATTGTCTGCTGAAGGGAAACGGGAAATTCTGGAATTTCTGGACAGAATAATAATTAACTTTGAAGATGCTCTAGTGGCATTTGCTTCAAATGACCCGATTCGTGCACGGATTGTGCTTAACCGTAAACACGAGATAAAAACGATATATAACCAGATGTTTGATCGTCATATGAGCCGTTTATACAAAAATAAAGCTCAGTCTCTTCAAACCACTTCTATCCATGTGGATCTTTTAGAGGAGATATGCCGTATAAATCATTTTACTACAAGAATTACTGCGGGTTGTTTGAAAAGCGATTTCAACAACAGATAGCCTGTTTAACGACAAATTATCAACAAATGTTTCATGTTCGCACAAAATGCCTGGAAATTTAATCACTTTTCCAGAAAGTTCAACATTTTCACCAAAATTTATTAACACCTCTTAAAACTCGAAACTATATTATGTTTATTATAAGTATTTTAACATCCAACATTATGTTTTTGTATAAAATCGACATGTCTTACGATCAGGTATTTATCTACACGGTTAAATAAAAAAACAGGTTACAATTATTAACTATATGGGAGGTTTTATGTCAAAGTACAGGATTCGATCAACAGTACTTATCTGTTCATTGATTACTGCAGGCAGTTTGATTTTTTCGTCATTTGCGCAAAATGCTCCGGAATTTCGTAAAAGAGATCTGTCGGTTACTGTTAAAGATGGTGAAAATGCGATATCCGGCCTGGAAGTAAAAGTAGAACAAACTCGTCACCATTTCGGCTTCGGTGCTGCAATGGCATACTGGCCTATGGATGAAGACATGATGGTAGACCAATATACCAATGCATATAAAAATGAAAACGATGATGATAATGCAATTAATGCACTCAAAGATTTGCTCAGAGAAAGATACAAAGAAATTCCCGAAAAATACGGTCCTGCATTTGCAAAATATTTTCAGTGGATAACACCGGAAAATGAGATGAAATGGGGTGACAACCAGTATCAGAGAGGTGCTGATAACTACTACAAAGCTGACGGATTGTTAGAATTCGCACAAGAAAATGACATAAAAGTGCGTGGTCACAATCTTTTCTGGAATGAACATATGCAATGGATGCCTGATTGGATTGATTCAATTGCATATTTCGCAAATACGACTGATCCAACCTATTTTGACACAGGTATGGCAATAATAAATCAAAGAACAGATGAGTGTCTCGAATATTTCAAGGGGAAATGTGCTCATTGGGACATTATTAATGAAATTACACATGGACAAACAGATACAATTCGACTTGATTCTGATAACTTTGTAGCACTCGGTGGAAATTACGGAAATTTAAAAGCTTTAACTAACCAAAACGAAATAGACATATTTGAACATATCCTGAAAAGATCCCGCGAAGTTGAACCAAACGCACTTTTCTGCCTTAATGATTATAACCTTGTTACGCAGTATACGAATACAAGAGATAATTTTATAAGCATGGTTAACGATCTTGTTAACAGAGGATGTGATGTAGATATCATAGGTTGTGAAGGTCATTTTGGAGGACATTTTGATAAAAACGAATTGAAAACCAAAATCGATTACATAGCTAATGGGATCTCTACAGGAGAAATCTGGCTTACAGAAGTAGATTTTACCGCATCCGATGCTGCAAACTGGATTGAAGGAATCATGGATGTATGTTTTGAGCACGAAAGGGTAGGTGGAATATGTCTCTGGACTCCATGGGAAGGTAACCGCTGGCGTGAAGATCTTAATAGTTACCTTTTAGATACAAACCTTGTTGAAACTCCTATGGGAGCAAAATGGCTTGAAAAAATTCAGGGATGGACTACTCACGCAACAGAAACCACAGGCAGTGACGGTAAACTAACAGTTAATGGTGTCCACGGTGAGTATGTTATCTCTTTCGAAAAAGATGGAGTTTCTTATGATACTACCGTTTATCTTGAACCAGGCAGCAGTCCACTCAATGTCGTAATCAATCTGGACGGAACAGGTGTAAGCAAAAAAAGTCTATCAAAAAGCTTTGCAAACAAAACCATTCTTGTCAATAACAGCAAAATCGCTTTTAATCTTCCTGTTACTGAAAAAGGACAACTTTTTGTCAAAGCATATTCAATCTCCGGAAAACTTCTGGCAAAAATGCCTCTTTCTTTCAATAACGGTGTAAGCAAAATCGAGAAAATGCCTAAAGGATGCCACATTTACAGAATTGGTACAGAGACCAACAATTATCATACTGTAAGAGGTCTCAATATTAACTGATTCTGTTTTTACAGATTATTTGTTTAAAAGGCGCATTTTTGCGCCTTTTTTATTGCCTTGATTTCTGGAATCTCACTTCACCCATATTGTAATTTATCGATTAGTGAAATTTTATGGTTTATTCCCATTGCAGTTAATACTCCACGGGTCCATAGTTCACTTTTATACTTTGTAATCTATTTTTATTTTAATCAGGAGTTTTTTCATGAGTATTAAAGTGCTATTAGATGAAAGCGAGATTCCACGCCAGTGGTATAATTTAGCGGCAGATATAAAACTTCAACCGCCACTTGGACCTGATGGCAAGCCGTTAACACCGGAATCTCTGGCAGCAGTATTCCCGATGAATCTTATTGAACAGGAAATGAGTACCGAAAGATGGATTGATATTCCTGAAGAGATCCTGGACATTCTTTACAGATGGCGTCCATCACCTCTTCGTCGTGCTGTTTACCTTGAACGCGCATTGAAAACTCCTGCAAAAATTTTCTATAAAGATGAAAGCGTTTCACCTGCAGGAAGTCACAAACCCAATACTGCTGTTGCTCAGGCCTGGTATAACAAACAGTTTGGAACTAAAGTTCTTACAACAGAAACCGGCGCTGGTCAGTGGGGAAGCGCGCTTTCATTT
>JAAYEB010000429.1 GCA_012728995.1 Fibrobacter sp.
GATTAATTTCATCTGCCAGTACAATATTACTGAATATTGGGCCATGTACGAATTTTAAGTTACGCTCACCCGTCGAACGATCCTCAAAAAGTATTTCCGAACCGGTAATATCAGAGGGCATAAGATCAGGAGTAAACTGAATCCTGTTGAAATCAAGATCAAGGCATTTCGCAAGGCTTTGAACCAGCATTGTTTTTGCAAGTCCCGGTACACCAATTATAAGACAATGTCCCCCTGTTAAAAAACCCGCAATCAGATCGTTTATTATATTCTGCTGGCCAATTATCTTTTTTTCCAGTTCTCCTTTTATTTTTTCAACAGTTTGTGCAAACTGCTCCAATATCTCATTTTCATCGTTTATGGAATGCTTCATCGTTTACCCTTCCTGTAATGCCCCTTGTTCAAGTTTTTCCCTGACATCACTCAATTCTTTAACATTTATTTTTATACAGAAAAAATAGTAAAGGCCAATTGCTGTTACTGTAAAATAACCAATAGCATGATATAGAATTACAATTGCACCGGCCTTTTCAAGCTCAATTCCCAGAAAGGACAATCCCTGAAGAAGAACTGCGTGAAGTGTACCAATATACCCAGGTGATAAAGGAACAACTGCACCAAAAGCTGCAAACGCAACCCCGAACATACTTCCAAGTATACCAAAAGCTGCTTCCCCGTTTGCAAGTAACAGCATGATCAATACCTGGCAAAGTATTATTGATAATGATAAAATGCAAACCAAAAACACTTTTCTGCCGGAAAATACCCATTCCAGATTGGATATCAAATCTTTACTAACCTTTTTAACTCTGGCATGTAGCTTTACGGGCAGAAAACGTGTCATACTGGTTATAATTCTCATACCAAAACCAGGAGATATAGAATAAAAAATAAAAATCAGGATAATACCACAGAATAATCCTGATGCGATCGATGCATAAACTACCAGGGGATTCAAATCGCTTCTTGCAAATACAGGAATAAAAAAGAATGCTAAAAAAACAAGTGCATCCAGCACCCGTTCTATAATTAAAGATCCTGCGCTTTGGGCTAATGTAAATTCGTCACGTTTCCATAACAACACCGCCCTGGCAGCTTCTCCAAGTCGTGCAGGAAATATGTTGTTAATCATAAACCCAATCATTACGAAAGGAAAAAGAGATTTTCTTTTTTTGCAGGATTTATCAGGTAAAAGCAATCTCCATCTGAGAGATCGTAACCATAAAGAAACCGGATTTAAAATTATTACTAATAGAATAATCCATAATTCAGTTGATAGTATTTCATTCCACAAATCGCTGATCTGCACATTTTTTAAAAATATATAAATCCCTGTGGCAGCCAGTAAAGTACCGCCAGTGATCTGTAACACTGTTTTTTTATTCACTTTTTCCCAGTTTATTAAAAACAAGCCCTGAATAAAGCTTTGGAAAAAAATTAGTAGATTTTTGCGGCATTCTTTCACCTTCAGCTACTATATCGTATATAGTTCTGATTGAAAGTGGACGGATGAAAAAGCCGCCGTAAAAGCTATCCTGATTCTGAAGCTTTTCGTATCCAGTAACTGGATCATTAATGTATTCAATCTGATCATGTAATACTTTACCATCCAAAGGCAAACCAAGTATCCTGTTAATCACAATTGAATTTATTATAGAAACATCCAGGTGTTTCCACCTCTCTGACCTTTGTTCTCCATTTTCTGATAAAAAATTCTCTCCATTTTCAGAAAGCCTTATTTTATACAGGTGATTATCTGAACTGTCCAGAAACAACATTCCATCTGCTTTTGAATCTGTTATAAACTCAGCGATTCTCCCGGAAGCTGCTATTCCATAATTTTCGAATTCAAAAAACTCCGACAATCTCATTTTCATATTTATCCGGTTTTCTGTTTTTCTTACCAGCCTGTGAAAAGGCCTGATAACCAGACCTGGATCGGCCATTGACACAAACGTCATCATTGTATAGGCATATTTCTCATCTTTTTCATTTCTGTAAAAATTCAACGCTGTTTCATATCTATGGTGTCCATCTGCAATAAGGATTGTCTTTTCTTTCATCATCTGTACAAAAGACGATATTTTTGCAGTATCTTCGTATTTATACAAATTATGTACAACACCATTTTCATCATTAAAACTGCCTTCAAAACTTGATTCTTCTTTCATATTCCTGATCAAACCATACACATCACCATCATCAGATACTAATCCAAATATCTGTCCGGTATTTACCCTTGCAGCATCCAGCAGGTCGTATCTATCCTGTTTCGGTCCTGATAAAGTATATTCATGTGGAAGAACAATACCTTCCTGAAAATCAACAAGCTTTATCAGGCATATTATTCCTGTCCTTGTATGTCTTTTGGTTTCCCTGCCTGTAACATCTTCGAATTCCTGTTCATATATGTATAATGATGGTTGAGGATCCTGAACCAGAATTTGCTGATGACACCATGAATCAAAAAAACCTGCTGCCCTGATATGACGATCTTTATTGCTGGTATCTGATATTTCATGTTTGTTCTGTGTTATCCTGACACAATTAAAGTCATCTTTTTTGTACAATTCATCAATTGCCGATTCGTCAAGCATATCATAAGGAGGAGCTGCCAATCTGCCAAGGTCCTGAGGTTTTTTCAATTTAAAACGGTATCCTTTAAAAGGTTTAACATCAGCCATGAATACTGCTCCTTTCACAACGGCAATCTGGTTTGAAACAAACTTCCACAAAATGATTTTCGATGTATTTCACACAATCCATTTTTTATGATCGATTCTCTATGATATTCTGTTGCGTAGCCTTTGTTTTTGTTAAATTGATAAACGGGATATTTTTCATGATACTCGCACATTATTCGATCCCGAACTACCTTTGCAACTATGGATGCAGCTCCAATTGATGCACTTTTTGCATCACCCCCAACCACCGTTTCCTGCATATTGAAAGTTATATAAGGTATTTTTTTGTTCCCATCAACAAGAACAAGATCCCATTTGCAATTCAGCTTTTCTATAGCACGGTTCATTGCAAGCAAAGATGCCTGAAGAATATTATATTTGTCTATTTCTTTACA
>JAAYEB010000430.1 GCA_012728995.1 Fibrobacter sp.
CGTCTGGACTCTTCACTTTCAACTTTCTTGCACTGTTTTCTGAAAACAGCAGTTGCCACATCAGCAATTTGAAATGAAAGATTCCTGGACTTGGCCCTGGCCGTAAGATGCAAAAATGAGGTAAATGTAGTTTTTTTGAGTGATAGATTGGACTGTATAAATTTTAGAGCATCCTTTTGGGTAAACCTGGGATAAACTGCAGCAAATTCTTCAATACCGATACTGTCAATAACATTTTCCAGAAAACTTCGGCTGTTTAAAATCCCTTCATAATAACTTAAAGGTCTGTGCTTGTTTGTAATGATCTGGTTGGAATAAAGGTTGTTGTTGTTTTCTTCAATAACGAGCGTTGAATAGGATTCAAAAATATCCTCAATATTCTGCACATAGTAAAATGTCGAAAGTAAAACACTGATAAAAGATAAAATAATAATCCAGCGTCTTCTTAATATGACTGCTATGTAATCTTTAAGGCCATGACTACTGGATCGAAGTTTTCTGATTTCTTCAGATATCATTTATTGATCAACCCTGTTAATGTCTGGATAGAAACGAGAAACAGCAGAACATTGTTCAAGACAGTCATGAAGGATTTCCAGTCGAACCATCTGGTATATACGATGATTACGTCACCAACATGAACCTTAGGTATGTTATCAATGTTGCCCTGATCCAGAAAGCGTTGTATGTCAATGATGCTTTCTGTAATATTGTTGTTTTCACTTGATGAAAGGATGCGGACTCTCCGAAGGTCGGCTTTTTCCGAAGGTCCTCCGGCAAGGTAAATAGCTTCGAAAATATTAACTGTATCCTCAATGGTGAAAACACCTGGTTTT
Organism: Fibrobacter sp.; assembly: GCA_012728995.1. GTDB lineage: Bacteria > Fibrobacterota > Chitinivibrionia > Chitinivibrionales > Chitinispirillaceae > JAAYEB01. The sequence goes on from JAAYEB010000430.1 coordinate 837, forward strand.
TGAACTGCGCCAATAATTTTTACTTTTCGTGGATGTTCAAGAGCAAGTACAATAATGATATCTTCAGGGCCAAGTGGCGGCATTTTTTTAATATCGCCACTTTTCAGAAATTCCTCAAGATTATAAATAACCGGGTTGTCTGGCTGATCGTGATGTATAATTTTGATTTTTGAAAGGTCGGCAGACTGTTCCAATGGTCCGCCAGCCTTGATAATGGCTTCTTGTAAAGAAGCGCCATGAAATACCTGAACCGGTCCTGGATTTACAACCTGACCCAAAACATTTACTGTAATTTCCGGTTTTTTTATAATTGAGACCAATACCAGGGGATTATCAATATGTCGTGCCAGTCTGAATGTAAGGTCATTCATAAGTTCGGAAGTGCTGATGTCTACTATCGTCTGATCTGCCAGTAAAGGATAATCTATAGTACCATTACTGTTAACTTCGAATTGACCGGAAAATTCCGGATGTGAGGAAACTTTTATATCCAGAACATTGCCGATACGAATTATGGATGAATGGGATAATCCGTATACCACGAAAATAAAAAAGATCAGCTTGTATTTCATGGATGCTCCTATAGTCATGATGCAGGTGCAAATATGAAGGGATAGGTAACTGTAACATCCCCTTCCGGAATGGTTTCAAAACGCCACATTCTGATTTTTCGAACAATTTCCTGTTCAAGTTCAGTGTCTTGAGTCGTATTTTCAAAAACAATTATCCTGGTGACTGTGCCGGATGCGCTGATTGTAAATTTTACAGAAATTTTACCTGCAAGATTCGGATTGCGTTTGAGGTATTTTTCATAACTCATTCGTATACTTGTTCGGTGAGATGAGACAACCGAATTTATGGTTGCCGGATCTCTTTTGGCATTTGAAGAAGCTGAGCCTTCAATACTTTCAGGTTTCTGAATAATAAAGTTGCCTTTTTTGGTTAAATTCATTGTTTTTGCTTCACCAATATTTGCAATAAGACTATTAATTTCATCTTTGTATGATATCGAAACATCTTTGCTTTTAACAAGTTTGCTGTTGAGCACATCAAGGTTTTGAGTTTTCTTCAATCCGCTGACTTTTTCAAGGGTTTTGTCAAGATCCGTAAATCTTTCTTTCTTATCACCAATAGTGCCAAGTACATCAACTACAGAAGGCCCTTTAGCTGTCTTGCCGACTCCGGTCAGCATGCCAAGCACACCTACGGTACGAATTTTTTCTTCTACTCTGGCCATTCTGGCTGCTACAGCTTTCTGTGCACCGGATTTTCCTGATGGTACCTTTCCGGATTGGTCTGCAATGTTTTTTTCCTGTGTAACAGTTTCTGTTGTTTTCATTGGTGATTTCAAATCTGCAATTGATTTCTCCTTTGGGACCGGTTTTTCTATTATCAATTTTGCGAACCTCTCCGGTATTTCTTCAATTATTATCGATTCATTTTGCTTAATCTTGATGCTGTTGAAATAATAGATTGACAAAACATGGACACCAATAGACAAAAAAGAAAACAGGATGATCCTGGGCTCCATTTTGCCCCATAAAGAGCCTTTAATTGAGCGTATAACCTTTTTTGGGGCGACTGCCGCAACTGTGCCTGCTATTAAGCTTTTATTCTGGTTTATCAAAGGCTATTCCTCTTTTTGACGGACGGCAAGAGAAAAATTATTATAGCCCTGCTGACCACATGTATACATGATTTTTTTCAAGAGTCGAAATCTGATGCGCTTATCACCTTGAATAGTTATGTCTCCCTTAAACCTGGTTTTTGAAGAATACATTTCTATTTTTTCGGTTGCTTCACGCCTGGTTTTCAGCCAGTTATACAAGCCATCAATGATTAATTCATCTGAATCCAATACTTCAGAAACATCGGCAACTTTAGTGTCTTCAGCAAGGATCCAGTTGTTGTTGACAGTTAAAGTTACCTGGAGTTCAGGCCTTTTTTGTGCTGATGATTCGGGAAGAATCAAATTTTTTGAAACTGTAATAATTTCTCCTTCAGAAGAGAAACTTTTCAGAAGGTAGATCAATAAAATAGTCATAACATCTATCAGAGAAGTAAGCTGTGGCTTAAATCCTTTAAGACGTCTGTTACCCCTGGTTTTTTTTACCTGAATAAGGGGAGATTTTGAAGCTGGAAAACTCATATCAATTCATCTACTTTGATATATTTAAAAAGCCTGTTTAAACTGGTATCTTCAAAAATATCTCTAATTGAATCAAGTGGATTGAAAATTACAAGATGACGATGTTCTTCTTCCAAAATTCTCCAGATATACACAAGTGCACCCAAGCCGGAACTGTCAATAAAAGTAGTCCGGTTTAAATCTATAGCTATCATTTTTGAGTCACCTTTACGAAGTGCATTCAGTTTAGATGTAATTTTGTTAATATTTTTACAGGTTACTTCTCCACTGACTTCCAGTACTGGAGTTAATTTGACTTTTCGAATCCGTAATCTCATATTCAACCAATATCTCCAGAAAGACCTATGTCAGGAAATTGTGATTCTCGACAAATGTCCATGAATTTAATTATATCATCATATAAGACATCTGATTCCATAACAAGAACAACACTTTTTTGGGATGGGTATTGGAATTTAATCGCTTTTAATAAAACCCTGAGTTGATCAAAATGGTATTGTCCCTGTTTTTTGGGTACAAGGTCAAGTTTCTTTCCTGTGCCTATTATTCGAAAGCCCTTTGATGTAACTACAATCGAGATATCGAGTTCTTTACTTTCTGTATTATCAGATCCGCTTTGTGCAGGAGGAAGTGAAAAGTCAATAACTGCGATGTGTGTAAAAACAGCCATTGAAACAAGAAATGGGATAAGTACCATAAACAGGTTCATTACTGGTGTAACATCAAGATCGATTAAATCTACTTCATTACCGGTAGATTTTTTTATTCGTTTTGATGCAGGAAATGCCTTTGGCATAGATTTTAAATCTTCAGACATAAAATCTCCGGTTTCAGGTACGTCTTAAGGCAAACAAAAAATTCAACAGTCTAACAGAACTCTCATCAATTTCCTCAATAATGTTATTTGCTTTCGCTCCGAGAACCGAATAGCCAATCATGCATGGTATTGCTACAATCAACCCCAGTGCTGTAGTGTTCATGGCTATGGCAATGCCCTGGGCAAGAACGGTAGCTTTTTGTGATGGATCGGCTGTAGCCAGTGCACCAAACGCTTGTTGAAGTCCGAAAATCGTTCCCAATAGTCCCAGTAGAGTTGATATATTAGCAAACAATGACAAATAGTGGGTTCTCTTTTGAATACGTGGAAGTTCACGTAGTGCGATTTCGTCCACTGCATTCTGAATCTCCTGATCAGGTTCCTGCTGCTGAAAATGCCAGAGTGCAGATTCAAGAATGGCAGAAAGAGGAGTTTTGGTTTTTATACAGATGTGGCGGGCTTTTTCGAGTTCGTTATTTCTTACAAAACGGGTAATCTGGGTAAGTAATGCTTTGGCATTATTGCGGCAGTGAAAATAAAAATAAATGAAACGTTCAAGCATAACAGCCAGAGAAATCGCAGATACTGCCACAATAGGGTACATCCATAATCCTCCCTCCTGAAAAAATCTGGCGATAGCTTCCATATTACCTCCTTGATCCGGATATAACTGAATTCTGTTTTAAAGAAATTGATTATCCATAGAAAAATTTATTCAACTGAGTGTTTCTGTATGCATTGATGATAAGGGGATGTTTGAATATGTGCTGTATACATGAATACAAATAACTTTCAATATTACTGGATTATATAGATTTAGTGTATCATCTGCATCTATAAGTGTCAATAACAACCATTAAAGATTATTCCAGAACAGGAATAAAGGGGAGAGGCTCTGAAAGTTCTTCGGAAAAAGAGTGGTCGAGAACATGCTTCCGGTAGAGGGTTTTCTCTTTAGGCAGAAAAATTATCACCTGTGGTTTTTCCACCTTACCTTTTATTTTGACACCCACTGTGAATGTTATTGTTCCAGGTTGCTCAATTGTATAGTCCTGATGTGGCTGGGTCGAAGTAGAATCAAATTGTTGATATTCTGTACCGAAACCGGAATTGTTTAACGAAAACAGTATAAATATCAAACAGATGTATTTCATTTATCAGATTCCCTGCTCAAGCTGAAATTTTTAATAAACGGAAACTTGTACGTATCAATTTGAACATCCTTCAATGTTAATTTTTCCTGTTGGTTGGGCACTTCTGGCTGTATTTCTTCGGTTTCGGTTTCCATGACAAGTAAAGGATACATACCTGAATTGCCATTGTCGGGAACGACTTTCATAGCGATCACATTTTTGCTTCTATCTAACTTTCCGGATAAATCATATTTTCGACTTTCCTGAAGTGATAACGAGTCAGAAAAAAGATGCCTGCCATTCAGATATAAGTCAATCAATCCGTTCGTGGCAAAATAGAAATATGCCCTAATGGGTGTATTGTCCAGATAGAAACTTAGCCTGATATAAACAGTATTTGCTTTGTCATTCAAAGTATCAGAAAGATTGTTTTTAGCAATCAGTGGTGAAGGAGTGGAATCTGGAAATCCTGAAATGTTTAAATTGCCAGATGATAGTGTGTCTTCAAAATGTTTCCATGAACTGTCTGCAAGGTCATGATTATACCATTGTGAAACAGAATCTGTGCAGTATTTCCATTGTGGCCCGGAAGTGATAAAATTCTTGTATGTTTTTATCTCTCTTTTACCATACTGTTCAGGAAAATTCTGAAACAGACGTACATATGAATGGACAACATATTGACCTGAAGCAATTTCCTGTCTGGAATAATCGAGTATTGTTTCATAAATCTTAAACGCCTGTTCCTGAAATTTTAAGCCAATTTCTTCAAACTGAACCTTGTACTCATCTTTTTCATCTTCAGATATTTTTGAAGGAAATGGTGGATTGGTAAAAGCATTTATACAAAGCAGATCGTAACACCTGGCTCTGTTAAACAGTATTCTGGCAATACTTTCTCTGGCTCTGGACACATTTGTATCACTGATACCGTATGCAGAAGAAATTTTGATTGTTTTAAGGTAATTTGTAACAGCTTCGTCTTCATACCCTTCTATCTGGGAAAGAAGTTTGGTTTTGTAAATAAACATTTCGTAATTATCAAAGGTCTGGGGAACTGGAGCGCTCCGTGCAATTTCAACGACATCAGCATATATATTTCCGATATCAAGCGATACCTTTGTAATGCTTTGCGAGGTTTTATTGAAGAACTCGTTATGTTCCTGGTATCTGGTTCCCAATTCCAGACATTTAAGAAACAGTTCTATGGCACGTGTCTGATAAGGTGCGATTTTCTGAAGTATCTGTAATTTATTGGCTATCAATGCAAAGCCTTCAAGATTTATATCATTTTCTGCCTGGCTTGCAATATCAGCAAGGGTAAGGTAATTGTGTCCGGCAATGAAAGGAAGTTGTGTAATTTTTTTGCGGGATTTGAGAACATACTGATCTTCGATATTTTCAGTCAAGGCAAACTTCATATTTCTTTCATGATAATGAAGTGAATTTGAGACCAGGTATTTTTCTACAGCCTGTGCAATTCCAAGTTCGAGAGCCAAACGGTCGGATAATTGCTGATTATGTGGTCTTTTTTGTTTGAATATTCCCATGGCAAAATCTTCATAAGTTTGACCAGCCTGAAAAATTGATCGTGTAGTCCATTCGGCGATACCGATCTCTACTACTTTTGTAAAAGCATCAATTGCCATATTAAGATAACTGGATTTTTTTGCAAGCTGCTGTCGATATCTGTTCTGGAAAATCAGATCGATTTTATTCATTCGATTGCTGTAAATCTCACCTGTAGTAAATAATGCTCTTGCAGCATAGAAAGAATTAACTGTACTGTTTATTCCATGTTTGTTATAGACATCAACTGTTTTCTGCAGTTGTTGAAGTGCGAGTTCTTCCTGATCCTGCATGTAAAAAGCGATTCCAGTCATGCAAAGCGCCTGGACAATACGGTTTTTATCGTTGCCAAAGTGTTTCATGAATGACTGGTTTACCCTTTGTACAGCGGGCCAGTCTTTTATCTGGCCGTAAATTTCTCCGGCTTTGAAAAGCGCATCAGCTGCTTCATTTGAATTCGGGTATATCTGTGCAAATCTTTCCAGAGTAGTTGCTGCTTCTGTGAGTCTTTTGCTGTTTTCCAGACAGATAGCAGCATTGTATAATGATACTGGCGCGATATCAGAATCGGGATATCGTGTTGCATTTTGAAGATAGGTCTGGGCAGCCTGGTCCCATTGAGCTTGATTTTCGTAACAGCGGGCTGTTCTGAATTGTGCATTCGGGACAAGTTTTGATTTTTCAAACATGTTAACAAGTTTCTGGAACACAAGTATGGCTTTAGACCATTCTTCTGTTTTTTCGTAATCAAGTCCGGCATTGAAAAGGGAGATGTCTGCCAGTTTATTGTCAGGAAATTCCATTGCAATGCGTTGATATTGGGTGGCAGCCTCTTCATATTTTTCCTGTTCTTCGAGTAATTCAGCCATTCGGAAAATTGATTCAGCGATACGTGACCGGGCCTCATTTTTATCAATTTCATCGGGTATTGAATTACTTAATTTTCTGTACCATTCCTGTGCTTCATCAAACCGTTTTTCTTCATAATACGACTGGGCGATCATTCTCATGGCATCAAAGGCATCATGGTTCTGAGGGTTGACATTAATTATGTCATTATAAACAGATCTGGCTTTTTCGAACTGATTATTATTGTAGTATACAGATGCCATAATTGTAAGTACTTCAACTGCTTTAGGACTGCTGGAATCTATATCAAGATAATTATTGCAGGCTTTTATAAGCAGTTTGGATGCTTTTGAAAGAATAGTGTCTGAAGAATTTGTTTGAGAATCTGATGAATGTTTCCGATATTCAACTTTCATTCTTGATAATGAATCCTGAGTACTGAAACTGATGTGGTTTTGCTCGGGAGGCGGTGCAGATTTTCTGACTGGCATACAACTGTAAACAATAACAGATAATACGAAATACAGAATATATCTGGTGAATAAGGATCCAGAAAAATATTTAAATTTGATAATAATATCAAGCATACATAAACCTGTTACTCGTCTGATTGTTCCTTTTTAAGCAGATTCTGGGCTGCTACAACAGCATTCCATGCAGCAGTTTCCCTGTATTTGCTTTCAGGATAGAGTTTTGATACCGCCATATATTCCTCTGCGGCTTTGTAATAATCACCTGTAGAGAATTGAATTTCAGCCAGATTGTAATGGCACTCGTTTGCCTGTGGAGATGATGGGTAATATTCAAGGAATGTTTTATATGTTTTCAGTGCAGATGCATAATTTGGGGATTTGTTATCCTGAAGTGCGAGTTGATGATAGCTGATAGCTGCATCATACAAATATTTACTTGCGATACTATCGGCTGCAGCAATAATTATGGAATCAGATTGAGCCTGAGCCCATGTACTTTTAAGGTGATATTTTTTGAAAAAAGTTATTTTCAGCTTGTTGAGATCTTCAGAACTCATTTTGTTTTCCATTACAGAAATCAGTTCAGATTCAACCATGGCGTTCTTTGGATAATTCGGATAGTCATTGAGTATGGTAAGGTATGATTTTTCAGCCATGTCATAGCGACTCTGGTCACGATATACATTAGCGAGTCTGTGGAGTATCTGGTAGCCCTGTGTGCTGCTGCCTAGTTTTTTTGCAAAAGCGTTGGCCCGCTTAAGACCGTATTCACCAAGGATATCAGTTTCACTGAAACTGATTGCTATGTAATCCAGTGATTCTTTTTCGAGAAGCGAACGGCCATCAGGGGAACTTTCTCCAAGATCTACCAGAGCAAGAAAAGAGCTTATTGCCTTATTGGGGTTTGATTGACGATATTGTGTCCAGGCAAGTTTATACAAAGCCTCATCAAACCACTCACTTTCAGGGTATTTCATGACAGCCTGATAACATTGCGCAGCCTGACCTAACTCTGCTTTGTCAAAGTGAAACTCTCCGCAATACATCCATGCCTGTGGGGCATGGGGGCTTTGGGGAAAATCGATTGCAACCTTTTCCATATGAAAAAAGGCACTGTCGAACATGGCTAAATCATTATAACACCAGGCAAGACTGTAATGTGAAGCAGCACAAAAAGGAGACATCTGGTAATTGGTAATTACACTTTTAAACTGATCAATGCTTTTGGAGTGATCAAGCTTCACAATAGACGGAGGTACCGGTTTTCCGCCAATTTTACCGTCCTCATAATCTTTATTGGCAAAATGATAGAGTTCAAGTTCCTTTTCATACAGATTATATTTTCTGGTATATTCCGATATCTCATTTTCATAATAGAGTTCACCCAACTGGTATCTGAAATAAGCAGCATCCGGGAAATCTGAAGAATTATCGAGAATGGAATGCAGTAATGGGGTTAATTTGTCAAAGAAATGCTTCTTTGTTGAATCCTCAACAACAATAATGGAATCAAGACGCTGTTTTGCAATTTCTGCTAATGCTGTATCTTTTATTGAATCATTTGAGATTAAATTTTTATGAACAAGAGTTTTTTTCTTGTCGAGGAATTCAAGTTTCCATTTATAAAAAGCAAGATCTGCATGGATTTTAAATGCCCTGGCTTCATCAACAACCTTTTTTATTTTGGTTCTGTTATCAAGTATGTTCGAATGTATTATGGGTGTAACATGATCTTTTCTGTTAATTTCAAGTATTAAGGAATCGAGGTAAGAAAGCATTTTTTCACGATTTACAGAAAAAAAATCATCCTGGAAAGTGCCTGTGTTGTAGTGATCGATAATAAATTTACAAATTCTGGTTGTTTTATTAAAAACAGCTATAAAATCGTCGTATTTCTTACGGGGTTCATTTTTGATTCTCGACATCAACAAGGAAAGTTCCTGGCTGGCTATTTTAAATTTGACATCATTTCTTAATGAAGTGTCTGCGGATATTTTTTGTGCAAGCTGTTGGTGAAGCAGTGACAAACGTTGTTCTTCACTTTCCAGATATAGGAGTTTTTCCCATTCAGATGTTGCAAGCTGCAAGTAATGTTCTGCCATTACAAGGGCCGCTTTAGCCGCATAAGGCGATTCTGGAGACTGATTAACAAGTTTGCGCAAAGTTACTTCCACTTTTTCGAATTGATCCAGTTTGATGTAACACCACAAAATTCCAAACAACGCGTGTTCATATTCATTGTGATCGTTAAGCAACTGAAAAAAGGCAGACAAGGCATTATTATAATCACCTCTTTCATAATGTAACTGAGCCAAGGAGAGCTTGATTTTACCGAATGCTTTCATGTCAATTTCAGAGTTGATTTTGTAATTGAATGCACCATTCATTACAGAAATAGCTGTCGCAGTATCCTGATTTTTCAGATATGTACGTGCCAGACTGTGTATTACATGAAGAGCATAAGGAGAATTTCTGACAATAGCTGATACAAGATCAGAATGATCAATAATGATATCGCCAGATAAACTGCTTTCAAGAAAGAGCCAGATAAGAAGGTTCCTGTTTTTGCCTTTAAAGCGTGTGATATCTATATCTGCCATTTCATCGAGGACATCATTGTACCTCTGAAGTGCATAAAGGGTTTGAATGCGATATAACTGTTTTAACCCTAAATTAGCTTCATCGGAAACTTTGGCTACCGTTTTTAATGCATCTGTATATTTTTTTTCAAGAAAGCGGGACCGGAAAAGAAGCAGGTACAGATCATCAATACTTATTATGGAACCAAATCTGTTAATTGCATGTATCAGTTTTTTTTCGGCCAAAACAAAATTTTTGTTGGAAATCAGAATTTTGATCCGGTGTTTTTCAATGTTATAGATTTCCAGAATCTGGATTTTTGATCCATTTGACACAAGATGGTTCTTTATAAGTTCAAGCCTGTCGTACCGCTTTTTTAGATGGTGTCCAAGTGCAGACTGAATGACATCAAGAAATTCATCATATGCAAAGTTACTGTCTGTTGACGGTGTCTGATATTCTGGTTCCAGTCCGATTCCAGTCATTACAGTTATAAGTAATGAATCAATATTTGTCCATAAAGTATTGATTTGATCCTTGATTTCAATCATTTGGCCGATTCTTTTCATATCCCCTTTTTCCAGAACTTCAAACATGTTTTCTAGTGGAACACCAGCAACCATTTCGCGTAAAATCTCGATTGCATCAACCAATGATGGTTTCAATGATTCTATTTTTTTAACTAATGCGGAATGATCCTTTTCGAGCATGTCGAGGCAAGAGTCAATTACAACAATCTCTTTAGGACTTAAACGGGTCAGCCCGTCGGGGAATAATTGAAAGTCACGGATTTCATTTAGAATATCAGATACTGAAGACAGGTCGTTGGTCAGAGAATTGATTTTCTGAAATTCACTTCCGAAGCGCAGGGCCAGATTTTCCCTGACCCTCCATCTGGTTTCAGAACTGGAATCATCTTTTGAATAGCAAAGAAAGAAACAGGAAAGGATAAATGAAGATATTGTGATCATTTTTAGATAAAAAGCTGATGAAAAGTGTTTCATAAATGATCATTCCTGATTCAGTATTTCGTTTCTACGTTTCCTGATTTTTTCGAGCCGTTTTTTGGTATCAGAATCTTCTTCACAAGACTCATTGTTATTGTAGTCCAATCTTTTGTCGATGTCAATTTTCCTGTCAGCTTTAAAAGTTTTCAGAATAAGATAATCTCTTACCATTTCAGAACCAGTTCTTTTGAATCTGACCGGCATTGTAAAGACCAGTGCAATTTTCCAGTTAACAAACCATGGATCAAAAGGATCTTTGATATCCCTTGATTTTTCATCTTTAAAGCGATCTGGGTTTTCATTTCTGTGGAGTTCTATTTTATCTGAAAGTTTTAAAGATGACTGACGATTTTTACTCAGCAGAAGCGGGGCTGATATTGATACTGACATGCCGTTTTTGTATCTGACAGTACCGCCAAAAGTCAGATACATGGGGTTTTCAGAAAAGTAAACACAAAATCGTTTGTTATCCTGTCTGATGATCACGGGTTCCAGAATGTTATTGAAGGATTCAAGAGAATACAAGACGAAGAGATCGAAAAGATGGCCATTGAAAACCATACCTGCATCATAAAGAAACTGGTAAAGACCGGATTTGTCATTGTTTACAGGTAAACGTATGCCCGAATTGATTATAAAGCGTAATGGCAGTTTGCTTATGGCAGCCAGAAGGTCTAACTCGTATGTAATTTTTGATTCAACGGAGCTGCCTTTGACAACAAAACCTTCAGGCATGAAACCTGTGTAACCGCCTATTGACGGGCTGTTTTCAGAGAATTGGCAGAGGTATTTAAATGTTAATCCGAAACCATGCAGCCGGAGGCTGTTATTATTGGGATATGTTAATTTAAGGCCTCCAGTGACCCAACCAGGTTTAACCCCCCATGAAAGAACTCTGGATTCAAGGAAAACAGAACAGAAATTGAACAACCCTGCATCAATACGAATTGAAGGGAATGCCCTGAGATTGGAGGACCATTTTTTGTTTTGCAGACTGGTATCAAGATTTGCTGCCTTGTCGTCCCAAACATGTCCGGTCAAATCAAAAGTGAACCAGATATTTCCCGGGCCCGTTGTATTTGAGTTGCTGCACGTATAAAAAGATTCACCTCTGTTTCTTTTACCGATTTCGTTACTGAAAACAGTCGCACAAAGTATGATACAAATGTTTGTTAAAAAAGAAACAGAATAGAATTTTTTCATTCGAGTTCCTTCAAAAGCTTTTCAATATCTTCCATTTTTTGTTGTATTTCCATTCTTTTTTCCGTAATGCTCTTTTTATCTTCCGGTTCCTTGAAATCCTTGTCAAATTCATCAAAAATCATTTCAAGATCGGTTTTAAATCTTTTGTTCTGATTGATAGTTTCTGATATCAGGTCTTTTCTTGCCTGTTTTGCGTTTTTAACAAATAGCATGGTCCGTATCGCTTCTGAATTTGTTTCACGGAAGATTACAGGTAATTCCAATGCAGCCGAGAATCTTAAATAGTCTGCTGAAAGAGGGTTGTTTGCTTTAACATTCTGATAGAGAAGAATTCTTAACGAACCGAGAAGACTGAATTTTTTACGGATACGGTATCTGATACCAGGTTCGATCCAAAATCTTTTTTGCCTGTATGTTGCATCACCTTTAAAACGGCTGCTTTTTTTTTCTTTAAACATTCCTGCGCCCAAATCAATGAAAAAGCTGTGTTGATAAGTTTTCCATTCTGTTCCCATTATGAATGAAAGTTGTTCGTATCTGAAGAGGGAATCCGGTTTTTCGGCCATGTTGAAATGGAAATATGTTTTTAAAGGCAATTTTTTAAATAGAGAGATCCAGTCCAGATCGATTGTCAGTGAAGGGCGAATATGAGCGTTGTATTCCGGTCTTCCGGAAAAAGCGGTTTTGTTGATTGTGTCCTCTTCTGTAGAGAGGTAAATGTTGCCCGTCAAAGCGAAACCGAAAAAGCGCAGATTGTTGTTAAAGGGTGTTGTTAACTGGATTCGACCCTCAGTACATCCAAGAGTCCTGAATTCAGGAAATGTTATTTTTCCGCAGAATTGGAGGATATGTGCAAACCCGACAGATATAGATACACCTGGATCAATGGAAAAGCCGGTTTCGTTGTAGTTTGTATTTAAAACTGTCCCCAAATTGATATTCCCATTACCAGGTACATTTGATGCAGGGATATTGAATGTACCCTCATTTCTGCCTCGTTTTACTGTTTGGCCAGAAACTTTTGAGCAATAAAAAAGGATCATTGCAATGAAAAGGTAAGAAGTTAGTTTCATAACATCTTGTTTATTTGTTATCAGACAAGGTAACCGGGATAAAGGTAGTTGTTTTAAAACGTTTACCATTTTTTCTGATATTTCGTTTAAATTCTTTTAGAGTTTCGACATCTGAATCAGAGAAGAGCCGCCATCCGTTATAGTTTCTTCGCTCAGAAATATTGAGATCAGGTTCGTCGAGCCATCGCTTGAGAGTGGAAATCGAGATCCTGAGTTTTTTACAAACCTGACCGCTTGTGAAATAATTTTGCATAAAATTCTCCTGTGTAATGATTTTGCCGGTATCAAAGATTCTGTATGTGGTATGATTTGATTCGGGGTATACACCTGGTAGCAAACAGCTAACATATTGTTAGTTTTCAGATTAAACTGTCCGGCAAACTGTTTGTTCAACCGGTTCAGTGTTCTGTTATAGATTATATCAGCATGTATAAAAAAAGTCAATTAAAAGCATTTGGATTAACCGTTTAAGGCAATTCCGGTTTATACGTGATTGAACAACTAATGCAATCTGTATTTCGATGGTTGTGGAGCAGAAATGCCGGAATGTATATTTTGGAGCATTAAAAACTATATTAAAGTTTAATTTGTAGTTTTCGATGATCTTTGTCACAAAAAATTTGTTTATTTGCGGCCATAGCTCAATTGGATAGAGCATCTGACTACGGATCAGAAGGTTTGGGGTTCGAGTCCCTTTGGCCGTACCATATATAGAACTCCCGTAAGAATAAATACTTGCGGGAGTTTTTTTATTTGAATCGATGTAAACTTATAGATGTAAGAATGTTTTTTTTTAATTATTGATCATCATGGTCGCCGAGCGCAGTGTGTCCTGCTAACTCTCTTTGTGATGGAGGTGGGCCCTCCGGTTTCGACGAGCAGGCGTAGAAACCAAACCACCCGGAGCTGCTTTTGTCAAAAGCAAAGGTAGTGAGCGTTC
>JAAYEB010000431.1 GCA_012728995.1 Fibrobacter sp.
AACCTGTTATATCCTCTTTGATAGTGATTTTCAGGCATTCTTCCTGGTTTACTGCCCAGTTAAGTGAATCCTGTATTAAATCTATTGAATCTGACGGTACCTGGAGTCTTACCTTTTTAACCATAATTGGATTCTGCATCGATATCTCATCCACCGTACCAAGTACATACGATCCGTTTGTTTCAATATTTCGGAGACTCACTGTTTTGACAGACTCCAGAGATAAAACAGTTGTAATACGTAAATTTACATTAATAATATATATTAAAAAATCGAAAAAAATATTGTTTTTGTTTTTATATTGGTAGCTGTGCCATAAGTCCCGATAAGAATATAGAAAATTATCATTTACGCCGAGCGCATAAGCCCCGACGTTTGAAGACAAAGTCGGGATTTGATCATTATAGTCTCTGGTTGTACCAACCGGGATAGACAGCACCCACGCAGCCAAGCAATAAAACTTCGGGTTAACCGGCAATCCGGGTCTTTCTACTAATTGAGAATAATCGAAAATAAAAACCTTATACTTAAAAACATGAATGGTTTTAAGATCCCAAAAGGACTTTTTCTGGCTGGTTTTGAAGTGCCCACCGACAATTTCGGGTACAGTCTATCTCTTTCTTCTTTAACAGAACTCCACTCGTCTTGCTTTCAGATTTAGGTGGTTACTATTGGTGACTGCCTAAATGGTTTTGTGAAATCGTTTTTAATAAGCTATCTTTCCCTAAGTGAATCTATTATGTAATCCTTTTTATTTATCAATTCATTCAAATTATATGAATAAATAGTCGTGTCGTTTAGACAATCATAGAAATATTCAAATTCAGGATGCTCTTTTAGCTCTTTTTCAGAGCATGCATAACATTTTTTGTTTCCATTTGCATAGAAGAATACTGATAAAATTGATGTCCTATTTTCATCCTTTACATATTTTTTACCGCATTCAATTTTATAAAGTTTTTGTGTAAATGCTTTTTGAGAATATTTTTCTTTAACATCTACTCTGCCAACGGTATCTTGCATTAATATAAGTGGTTGCCTACCATTAATAATGGTATCTAAATACAATTTTGTTGTTCCAATCATTTTTGAATTGCTATTACTAATTTCTAAAGTAAAATCTCTAAATAGAATTTTCTTTTCATCGCCGCCCTTTGATAAACTTATATATAACAATTTATGAATACTATCTTGAATTGGATTTGTCCTAACTAAGATTTTATCGCAGCACTCGTCATTTTGGTTTAAAGCTGTTGAATCAAACTTCTCTTTTTCTCTGTTACAATTCAATGCAGTCAAGCATACAAAGCTAAATATTACTATAACTATTCTTAGATTTAACATAAATATCGATTTTTTGTTTAAGGACCTAAAATTTGCCAATAATTCAACATTAAAGAATTACTTGATGACGGATAGAACCCATAATAAAGGTTATTAGGTATATCATATACATGAAATGTCCCTGTAAATTTATTCCTAATTGCTGTTTTTGCTAAATTCATATCCGATGGTGCGGTGGTAGCTATGAATCCATTTGAGGATTGAGGATACCCCGTTGGTATACCTCCTCCAGGGTGTGTATGTGTAATATCGTAAAATCTTGAAACATCAGGTCTAAGAACTGAAGTTACTTCGGTGCCACCAATCGTTTCCCCTATTTCATGAATCCACGAATATTTTCCATCTTTCATTTCAGCATATTGCATAACTTCATGAGATCCTATTGATTCTGAATTTGCTTTTAAATAATTCTTTAGTACCCTTTTATTCATCCGTTGAACATTGTTAGAAAATTTTGGATCTTTTACCTCAACTAAAGTGTTTTCTTCGGGTAAAAAATTAGCTCCTCTTGCAAGAATTGGCTTATACATATCCAGCATAAACCTTCTGCCATATGCAGTTTTCGGCAAATTAAAATTTCCAGGCCCAAATCGGCTTGCAAGTATTGAATTTTCAATACCACTACCAAGAGAAGCACCCATCATCATTCCTTGTAAAGCACCTGACCAACTCCAGTCCTCACCACTTATTGCACCACCAATTAATCCACCTGCTGCAAATCCTATTGCACCACCAATAATTGCACCTATGAAATAGTTTCCATCAGGATCAACCATTATTACAGGATTCGTTGAATACCCATAAGGATTTAAATATTGACCTGCTG
>JAAYEB010000432.1 GCA_012728995.1 Fibrobacter sp.
CTGATTACCTCAAATAAAGCACTCCAGGTGTTTTGCCCCATCACACCATCCTGCTTAAGCGATCCATTAAACCGGTTGTTGTATTCACCCTGGAATGCGTTAACCGCGTATTTTGTTTTTGGGCCGTTTGTGTTGTCTACTGCACCGGGATCAGTAGGCCATCCGTATGAATCGTAAAGGGATTTCAATATGGTCTGGTAATCTTCAACCTTTGAAGCCAGTTCAACTATGTCAAGCCAGACATCTTTTTTGTTGTCGAGAAGTGCCTTTATTCCTTCAGCGCGCCATTGTGAAAGGTCGTAGTTGTACTCCGGATCGCCACTTGTGTCACTGTGTCCAAAAAGCACGATTTCTTTATCACTGTTTTCTTTTGCAAATTTGAATACAGAAGCAAGAGAACTGATTAATGTTCCGTTTTGGTCGAGACATGGTACAGCACTGTTATGATGAAACAGGATATCCGGTGCTTCCACAAAGTCGCAGTCTATTTTTGGAATTATCGGAACTTCAACTCTGGGGCTTGCCTTGCTTCTTGCAATCGCCTCAAAAGCAAGTTTAAGGTTTTCACCCTTTTTCTCCGGATCTTCAACGGTCCACTGTGCTTTTGCAATACCGTTTTCGTTTTTTGTTTCAACAGAAGTAATACGAAGCGGAGTGCTTGAGGAAATATCATAGATATCAAATGTAACAGAAGCTTTTTCCGGGTAGTTTTTAATATCCGCAGAAAGTTCAATAATATCCCCGGTAACGGCTTTGTCAGCAGATTCCGCTTTGAGCTCATCAGTTGTGTGTTCCCATTTGGGATTGCTGATTTCAAGCTGTCCGGTTATTACTTCGAGGTCATCGGTAAGTGGGGCAGGTTCATTTTTTACCATTTCGTCTTCAGATGAAGTATAAAAGAAACTATAATCTATTGGTTTTAAAAGTTCTTTAAGATCAGGATCAAGTTCATAACCGCAAGGTAAATAAAGAGCGGATATGACTCCATCATTAAACAGTTTTTCTAAAAGAGCAATTCGGCCATTACGGTCGTCATAACCATTACAGAACATATTGACATCGTAGTTTATCCGTTCATATGGATCGAGATCAAAAAGGATAAGATCGGTATGGAAAATCAGGTCTTCCAGAGTCATCTCCGACAGGATATCCCTGATATCTTCAAAATCGTTTGAAGCCATTTGGCAAAAATCGTTAAACATGGTAATTACTGATCCTGTTTTATTTTAGTTTTCAATAGTTTTAACTGATTATTAATGGTTGTCA
This sequence comes from Fibrobacter sp., assembly GCA_012728995.1. Lineage (GTDB taxonomy): Bacteria > Fibrobacterota > Chitinivibrionia > Chitinivibrionales > Chitinispirillaceae > JAAYEB01. Next base: position 1,267 of record JAAYEB010000432.1, read on the forward strand.
GGATAAAAACCACTTATTGCTGCAGTTTTACTTTTTACTTAATCTACATTTTTTAATCTCCCAAAGATGCCCCCTTTGGAAAAATTTACGAAGGGGGCTTTTTGGAAATTTGACTGCTCTAAAACGCAATTTTGAATAATCAAGGGTCGACATTACCGTTTTCATCGGTTTTGATTATCCAGCCGTTACTGCCAACAATTAAAATTCCCCCATCTTTTGTTAACTCCATCGAAATACAATACTCGTCATTTGCAGTTCCAAAGGTACGTTCTTCTCCAATTATTACACCATCAGGATTTGTTTCAACTAAATAGATATCGCTACCACCATTACCAATATTATTTGTTGTACCAGCTATTACAATATTTTCATTCGATTTTTGCCTTACTGCTCTAATGCTATTAAGATTTGGATATGTTTTTGACCATACAACATTTCCTGAAAAATCAATTTTTAAGATTATCAAGGTCGTATTGCGCATATTACCTCCAACAATATAACCATCATTTATCTCTATAACAGAATTGAATCCAGCTCCAAACCTTTGTGTTTCTGTACCTAGATATTCACTATAAAGGCTGTCCCATGTTATATCACCATTTTGGTCTGTTTTGATGACCCAACCAGCCTGTCCCATTAAACGTCCCCCTACCAATAAATAACCTCCGTCACTTGTCTGGATACCATTACCGAAACTCTCAAATGACCCGTTATCATAGTACCTTGTCCAAATTGTATCAAGATTCGCATCTGTTTTTACAAAATAAAAGTCGTGATTGCTTGTAAATTGTGTCGTAGTTCCCATTATCGCATAACCGTAATCATTCGTTTGGACAGTAATTATACTCATAGATGTAAATTGTAAATAATTATAGTTTTTAATGCTTTTATAATTACCATTTGAAGAAAATGAAATTATGATTTTTTCATCATATGATTCAAGGCCATCAGCAATGAAACCATTGTTTACTGTTTGTATTGAATTTAATGTAATATCTCTTTGAATTAAATTTGTCCTTACAGTATCTCCAAAATGGTTAAGTATTATTGATCCAGAATAACTTTCAGAACTGGATGTTTGGCAATCTGCGACCACAAGATATTGACTATCATTCATCTGAATTGCATATTTTGGAAGTACACTTTCATATCCGGAGATGCTTATTGATTTCTTTATAAATGTTAAGCTTTTAAACTCTGCCTGTATCGTTGCATCATCACTGTCTAATTTCACTTTAGTGTTAGCAGACGTTTCATCAGTTATACTCGCAGCTCCTGATACAACAGTCCATTTACTGAACTTGAATCCTGTATTCGGCATCGCTGTAATTGATATTTCTCCTCCTTTATCCACAGTTGTATTTCCTGAGGGAGATACTGTGCCTCTTGAAATTGAAGATGACTCAAGTGTAAGAGTAAATTGTTTAACAAAATTCGCAGTTACAGTTTTAGCCGTATCCATTTCTATTGTTACTACCGGGTTATCCCCTGAAACATCACCGGTCCAATTGTCAAACCTGTAACCCTGGTCTGGTATTGCAGTCAATTCAACATCTTCACCTGCAACATATTTCTCCTTGTCAGGGTTTCGTGATATTGTTCCGCCTCCTGAAGATGATATTTTGGTATCAAGTGTATATTCCCTTTTTACTGTTACCGTAACCTGATCACTGTTTACCGAACGTACTTTATTGGACACTATTACCCTGTACGCTCCTGCATCAGAAGTCGCTACACCATTCAATACGTAGGATGCTTCTATTGCTCCTGGCAAAGTGTCTCCATCTTTAACCCACTGATAAGTTACATCAGGATTCCCGGTTGCAACGACACTCAATTCCAGTGCATCGCCCTCGATTAGTGTCAGTCCTTTTGGCTGTGAAGTTATTTTCGGACCACTCCATGTAGTTGACGAAACAATATCACTTGTATCTGATGATCCGTTATTGTTTTTTGCAATTATACGATACGAATAACGGGAGCCTTCAACAAGCGGTGTATCCAAAATTGTTGTATCTGCAGTATTTGCAATGCTGTCGAAAGTTTCATCATCATCGGATCGCAAAACCATATATCTTGATGCGCCTGCGATCTTGTTCCAGGTAACTTTTATACTTTTCGCTGACCGCGCTTGTGCTTTTAGCCCTGAAACGGAATCCGGAAGAACCAAAAGAGTGAACGGTTCACTTACTATACACTCTTTGTCATTGCAAATTTTCACTTCATACTCACCTGCATCACCTGATGTAACTGCCTGAAACTCATACTCCGGTTCTGTTGCACCATTAATAATTTCTCCATTTTTAAGCCACTGAACTGATACTACGGTCCCAGAAAATTCCACGGTAAACATAAGATAAGAGCCTGCAGTAACTTTAGTATCTCCAGGTTTATCAGTAAATGCCAATGGTATAGGTTGACTTTTAAGGACAAGTTCATAATTCTTGCTTGTATCCGAACCCTGCTCATTTATTACAATACAATAATATTCACCTTCTGCATCTGAAGACAGGTTTTCAAGAGTTAAGTTCGGTTCTGTTGACAGTACCGTTTCAGAACCTTCTTTATACCAGGAATAACTGAGCGGTTCTGTTCCGGATGCACTTATTGAAAGAGTTACTGTTGAATCCTTGAAAAGAGATCCGGAAACAACAATCTCTTTATTATTCTGAATAATTGGCTTTATATTTTCACCAATTTCTATTGTGTATTCATGACTCGTATCGGAACCGTATTCGTTTGTGACAATACATTTATAAACACCATTGTCATCAACCGAAAGGGAACTGAAAACAAGAGTATCGGAAGTTTCGTTTTTGATAGTTTTATTATCCTTGTACCATTGATAAGCAAGTTCTTGCGAACCGGATGCGGTTATATACAGAAAACATCTTGAATCGGTCTCTATCTCTCCTTCAACGAATACTTTTTTGTCATTTTCGATAACAGGAGGCAGAGTTTCATCAAGCGTAAGTGTGTATGAAAAGCTGGTATCTGAACCATACAGATTACTTACAATGCAGAAATATTCACCTGCATCTGCTTCAGTAAGAGAAACTATGGTATATGTGGAATCTTCAGATTTATGCAAAACAGTATTTCCCTTGTACCATTCATATTCAACAGTTCCTGTACCCTCTGCCGAAACAGAAAAAGTGTATTTTTTATCTAAAACAGGATTTCCGGAAACAGAAACTTCTTTTTTTAACAGTGTGACAGGTTTTACTACCATAACAGTGTAAACAGAAGATTTCGGGGTTGCTGTTGCAGTGTACACTGTCGCTTCTACCACTTTTTTACCAACTGAATCAAAAATGTGTTTAAAAGTAAGAGTGGTATCCCATTCACCAGGCATTAATACTGTATCGTTCCCGTCATCAAAATCTATCACAACAGAATCTATGCGGTAAGCAAGCATAAGGGATACTTCAATTGTAACTTCCTTATCAATCAATACGGTACTGCTGTCTACACCGCTTTCTATAGTTATTTTTTTCACCTTTGCATTTTCATCCCGGTTGGGATCTGGTGGCATTACACATAAAAGGTTTATCAGAGCAGTTAAGGAAATAACGGCCACTACTGTGTTAATGATGTGGCGAAGCATAAGATCTCCTTTCAATATTTTGTTTATTTTAGTACATTTATCCTGAATTACAAACTAATATTATTCAAAATAATATAAAATTTGTTCCCGCAATGTGATCCAGATCACATTTCACCAAAATTTTTATCATTATCCTGATCATCCTGCTTATCCTGATCATCCTGATAAAAAAAGAAGCGTACACTTCATGAAGTATACGCTTAAAAAATGTTAATACTATATGGTTATAATCGCAGACAGATTGAATATATTATCTTTTAAGTTGTACTCCTGTTTTTGAATATAACACCTGATTATCCGTTTCGATACGATATACCACGCATCCACTTTTCATTATACCTGAAACATTGTTATATACAAGATCAAGAGGCGTTTTAGATATAAGCTTTCCGTTAAGAGAGTAAACTGTGAAATAAATATTACTGTTATCAAGCGGCGTGTGTCTGAACGAAATGGTATTTCCATTGATTGTAAATTTAGTTTTTCCCGAAAAACCAACCCGGGGTTCATTACCCTGTCTGGCATTTACAGTTATACAATCTGAGAAATTTTCTTCTTTAAGCTGAATTTGAATTGATGCTTCCTCTGTGCCCGGTTCCAGATATACAGTATCTGTCTGAGTACAGTTACCCTTTTCTGTGGTAACAAGATACTTTCCATGGAAACCCCTAAACGCAAATTTCGCATCATCACGTACCTTACCCGCTGTATCTGTAGACCACAACTCGTCTTTAAGCTCTTTCCAGCGTAGTCCAGTTTCGGTTGCGTTAAAATTCCTGTCCACAAGAAAACTCACCAGATCATCTCTCCATCTGCGTCCTTCCCACCATATCCATAGAAGAACGCCGCCAAAATCTTCACGGCTGAATGCAAATCTGAGAAGTTCTTCCATATTATCTGCAGTATTTCCAGGAGCCTTGTTGTTCCAGTCAATCTCTGTAAACCAGAACTCCATTTCGCTGTTGTCTAGATCAACACCTTCAGCAATATCATTTACAAGTTTTTCGTAACCTTCATAACCTCCATTTGGAGTACGTGATATAAGATCACCAAAATGGCCCTCAAAGCCGATAATATTTATTTTCGCGTCTTCACGAGCTCCTTCATTGATCTTTTTGATCATGGAAATATATGCATCCTCATCATGCTCTTTTTCGATTACATTATATTCATTAACACACATCTTTACAGTCGGATCAATATCACGGGCAGATTCCATCACCCAGTTGAATACCTCAGCTCCATCATTACCCGTTTTTCCAGTCCATGTAGCAAGAAGTCCGGGAGTTCTGACCACACGCTGGGCACTGTTATCTGTAGTAAAATGAACAATTTCATTGACCGCGTCCCAATGCTTAACTTTATCTTTATACCTGGTTACCATATCCTCAAGGCGGGACTCCATCTCACCAATAAAAGCATCTCGCTGAGCTGGTGTCAAATTTTTGATCTCTGTGGATTCATCTGACGCATAAGGGCCGTAAGGACGTGCGCAGTAAGCCTGAAATTCCACCCTTTCGTTCCAGAAAAGATTATGTCCCCTTACATTAATATCATTTCGAAGGCACCACTCTACCAGAGAATCCGCATGATCATAAAATTGAGGTCCGCAGGGTGTATTACCGGTAGTATCGGTGTAATACCATTTCATTTCATCTTCCGGAGTAGCCCATTCAAAATATTCCTTAACCAGGTTTCCATATTTTTCTTTACCGACTTTTACGAAACCGCTGTCCCAGTTAATGGCAGCTCCGAAGCCGAAATGATGTCTAATCTGCTCTACAGAAACCGACAAACCAGTATCACTCGTAACCCCTCCATCATAACTGTACTCAATAATACAGTCACGTTTTCTGAGGTTTTCAATAATCTGGTCAGTTGAGTCTTTGTACGCCTGAGTCAATTCCCCGGTAGAATTTCTGAAAAAAACGGTTAAAAGTAAAATCAAAAGATGTGAAAACTGAGGTTTGATGATGCTTTTCATAAAGCTTCCTCCAGGATTAGGGTGTTATGTGAAAAATGTTATGGCAATGTATTCTGTCCTCTCTTATTCGACAGATTAATATAGCTTGTTTATTATCAAGGAGTTATGTTTTCATTCGCTCTTACGGCTCATACTTTGGCCATAGTCAGCATAGTCGTATATTAAATCATCCGATTTGAATTAACACAAATTCAGTCGCGTATTATTAATATTTTTTTTAATATAGATTATAGATGATAAAAGTAAAATACAAATACATTTTGTTATTACTATTTTATTTCTCACCATTCATAATTCATAATTAACAAACGCCTGATAAAACAAAACCGTGCATACCATAAGGTCTACACGGTTTTGGGGCACTATAAAGGACATTTAACTTTATGAGATTTATCTATAAATTACATCTGCGGCATAAACTTTTGAATTAGCGTTTTATCTTTGCCTGTGATTTTAGCAACAAAAGCGGCCCTGTTTATTTTCCCGGCAGGGAGAACTATTCTTGATTCATTTTTCCCGGTTTTGTAAGAACCGAGCATTTTTCCTGTAAGATTAAAAATTGTAACTGCCAGTTCGGAACCATTAAAATATTGCTGATCAATCAACAGTACAGAGTTTTTCAATACAACAGGAGAAGAACCGCTGTTTTTATGCGATAAATGTTTAAGTGCACGAACAGGATCTCTGCTGATAACGACTTCACCGCCATCCGGAACCGCTTTAAACATTACATAACCGTTATTAACCGAAAACTCAACTTCTTCTCCATCCTGGGTAACAACAGGATCGGTCCATCCATCGGGCAAAGGACGACGTATTGAAAGCGGATAATTGAATATAGAATTTTCAAGGTTATCGGTAACCGATATTGTTATACTGTTATCATCTGAAGATGTTACTGAAAGCGAAACAGCATCACGCTCTTTAATGTACCTGGCAACATTACCGAAAGTTTCACACCAGATTTTATCACGGTTTTCATCGAGGTATTTTAGATGCTTTTTCATTTCATTAAGATCGGTTGTAGCCCAGGAATGATTGTCTTGAGGACCGATTCCATGATGCAATTGTACTCCCCAACCTTTTTGAGAAATAGCTGATTGCGCATAACTGTTCATGGCACTTTCACTATTTGGGTAATTGCCATCCCCACTTCCAAAACCTTTTGATTGAATTTTTGTCATGTCCGAAGGGGATTTACTATTTATCATATCCGATGCACATGTTCTTCCAACAATATAATACTTTAAAACCTCATTTGAGTTTATTGGTGTACAGTTTGGGTATGCAATGGAAACGGCATTTTCTCCTGGTACATTTTGCTTTATTGCATCATGTGACGGTTGTAAACCGGATTGATTACTATCATGATTGTGATTATGACTTGCAACTTCGTGCCCATCTTCGAACGCTGCTGCAAGTTTTCCCCAATTATCTGATGACATGCCGTTAGTGTTAACAAACATTGTCATAGGTATGTTTCTTTCGTTAAAAGCTTCTTTTCCAGTTGTTGCAATGCTTTTTGCTCCTGAATTTGGCCAGTCATCAAAAGTAATAGACATCGCACCATCACAGAAATTACCCCAGGTCCCGACTTCAAAAGGACTTTCAACCCCGGCTAATACCGGAAACATTAAAGCGTTTAACAAGATCGCTAACACCCACTTATTCAGTTTTCCGCTTTTCATTCATTCCCCCTCTATATTATAGATAATTTCACAAATAAGCCTTTTATAATATATAAAAAACTCGTTTCATTTTAGCGGTTTTCATGTTAACAGGCCAAAAATACGTATACGGGATGTGTACAATGGTATAATATAATTTAATCAAAACTGCCTGGAATAATCTGGAATAATTAAAAATTATATTTTAAGAATTGAATCAGATGCTCTTTAATACTTGTTTGTTCATATTTCGCTTAAAAATTGTATCTGCGACACCAGATAGAAACTCCATTTTTTCCTCAAATTACCGTTTTTTTAGTTTTTTGACAAATTTTCATGGTCGCCGAGCGCACACACCCCACGCGGTAACGCATTGCAGCCCTGTAACTCCCTCTTGTGGGTGTGTGGAAAGCTTTGCTTAACTCCGTTTACAGAAAATCGGAATCAATCGGATACAATTAAAAATTCGAAACAGTAATTGTCCCAACTCTCACATAGAAACAAGCCTGCTCCAATTCCGAATTCCGACCCCGAAAGAAACCCGGAACCGTTTTGATATCTATATCTTTTTGATCCCC
>JAAYEB010000433.1 GCA_012728995.1 Fibrobacter sp.
CATCCGGTTCCATGGATTCGTTCATAAACAGAGGTATATCAACTGTTTTAAGATATGTTGGCAAAGTTGATCCACTGAAAGTATAAATTCCACAACTATTAAACAGAAATAAAACAAACACCTCAATTATTATGAGTGTTTTTCTCATACTTCCTCCAATGGGACATAGCTGATATTTGACTCCTGCTGCCCGATACCAGAATCAAAAAACTTTCTGACATTAAGTACCATGTCCTTAATGTCTTCGAAGTTCATGAAATTTCCATCAAGAGAACGAACGAAACGTTTCCCATACCCTTTGTGTATTATTCGGCTATCAAGAACTATCAGGGCGCCTGTATCCAGAGGTGACCGGATTAACCTTCCCGATCCCTGCCGGAATCGAATAATTGCTTCGGGTACAGAGTAGGAGAAAAATGATTCGCCACCAATAGACTCGAAACGCTTTGCCACAGCCTGAGTTACAGGGTGTGTGGGTACAGGAAAAGGGAGTCGTGGTATAATCACAATCTCACAAGCCTCACCAGGTGCATCAATACCTTCCCAGAAACTGTCTGCCCCAAGTAATATCATCTTTGAGTTCTGTTTAAACTGCTCCAGCAGATTCTGTCGTGTACCGCTGATTCCCTGCGCAAGAATTGATTTACTGTCGAGTCTATTATGTCCCCTGAGAATTTCCCAAACAGCTTTAAGCATTGAATTTGCTGTAAATAGAACAAGAATGTTCTTTTTCAGTTCTAAATGAAGGTCAGTTATTGTTTCTGCAACATATTCAGGATACCGTGTATCATCCAGTTCCGGTGCATTTTTTATACTTCCCATAATCATCTGACTAGTACTAAAAGGACTCTTGAAACTACTTGTAACCGTGCGTTTTTCATGCGCACCTAAACCAACTGCTCGCTTAAAGTAATCGAAAGATTCGGAAACAGACAATGTAGCTGAAGTAAAAATGACAGCTCCATTACATTTTTCCCAGATATCAGACAGAAATGTGCCAATGTCCAAAGTAACTCCACACAGTTTAGTCCATCGTTTACCATGATTACCCTCAATCCAGAACACATGCTCCTCAGTTTTTGCTGCTGCGAGGTATTGAAAATCAGCTTTTAGCTGTGAAGCTTTCTCATAACACGATTGCGCTTCAACTTCAAGCGTTTCAAACTTTTCCGATTCGGTATGACCAGTTATGGACTGTTTTAATGAATGAACACAGTCAGTAATTTGATTAATACCAAGCTCAAAAGGTAAAATTTCAGAGAATGAATCAAAAGCATTTTCATTATACGCTATCTGGTATTCCCCAGTACCAGATTTAGAATATGCCCATCTGTCTAACTCTTCAAGCAGCAGTTGTGCTTTTTTTCTAAAACGTTTCAGATTTGTTCTAAGTTCTTTACCGTTACGATAAATCGTGGGTTCATCTTTATATTCTCCTGCATGTAATACAAGATTATTTATTGTATCCAGAAAAAGATTTAATCTGTTTGTATCAAATTCTACTCGTAAATACTTATGCCCACAAGACTCCAAATGATGTGCTTCGTCAAAAATTATTGATCCAGTTTTCCCTAATATTGAATTTTCTGAACACACATCAGAGAAAAACAGAGCATGATTTATAACAACAATATGTGAACCGGAGGCTCTCATACGGGCCTGTTGAAAAAAACAGTTTGAGAACTCCGGACATTTTCTTGCAGTACACTGATGACTTTCTGCTGAGATCAGATTCCAGATTTTGCCAAACCACTTTGGGTTAAACTGGTTCTGTTCTTCAATATCCCCAGTCTGTGTCGTTTCAACCCAGGGAATCAGAGGAAGAATTGCGAATCTTTCCCGTGGTGATATATTTCCTATTTCGCCAGACAGCAGTTTCTTCCAGCGATTTAAGCATATGTAGTTTGAACGCCCTTTTAACACACTGTATTTTAATTTGTTATCTGTTATTTTATCTACCAGGGGAAGATCTTTAATTATCAGTTGATCCTGCAAATTACGTGTACGTGTTGAAACAAGAACTCTACACTTATTTTTGATTGCCCAAAATGCAGATGGTAGAAGATATGCCAGAGTTTTCCCAATACCAGTACCTGCTTCAGCAACAAGAATTGATTGAGTGTTAAATGCATCTGCAATCTCCTGTGCCATCTCTTTCTGTGATTCCCGGGGTTTGAATAATTCAAAATTCTTTTTTAACAATCCGTTATCAAAAAACATCTCAGAAACACTGGCTTTTTCGATCTGCTTAAACTCATCAGGAAACGAAAGCTTGTTATTCTGTTTATAGTTTCTCTGAACCCCAACCCTCACTGATGGTTTTAGATTCCCCAGGGTTTTGATTATCATATTTTTAAAAAGTGATCCCGGGGAACAGGCTGCCATGGTCTGACGAATGTGAGCAGGGAGTTCTGCAAGCTTTGGGACAAGCTTAACGGCAACTTCACCCGAAGCTCTTGCATCGTAAAGTGCCCTGTGTGCGTTGTCAAGCGTCACATTTAAAAACTCACTAACTGATTTCAATGAAAACCGCTGACTTTGTTGCAAAAGTATTCTGGACAGTAGTGCTGTATCCAGAAGCGGTATAGAAAGCACCGGCTTCCCGATTCTTTTTAGTTCTTCATTGATAAAAGTCAGGTCGAATTCTATTTGATGCCCACAAAGAGGCCTTTTTCCAATAAATTCAATCAGTTTGTCTGCGATTTCACCAAAAGATGGCGCAGATATTGTCTGACTTTTTTCAATTCCAGTCAGATCGGTAATATGTTGCGGAATATCAATTCCAGCATTGATAAAAGTTGAAAACTCCTCCCCGAACGCACCGTTAATATAACGAATCGCCCCTATTTCAATGATTCGGTCTTTTTTAAAATCCAAACCTGTAGTTTCTACATCAAGTGCGACAAAATCAGGTACTTTCAAAAATGCATTCCCATGACGGTCTCTGAAATGCCTGTTCTTTTGTTTTTTCTTTTCAGATTTTCCAGCTTTCCTTGCTTCTTCAAGAAGCTCTTTCTTCGCTTTTTCCGGTATCAGATCAAATAATTTAGGCATGTTTACTCACAGTCTATCCAGAGGCGATATAAATATTTTACTCTCTTCAGGCAATCGTCATCCCATTTATATAATTCGGCAAATAATAAGCAGTTAAACCTGAAACATCTTAAACTTTTAATTAAAAACCTTTAACATGCATGAAAAGTATTCAGCAACTACATTACCAATCAGATTTTATAATATTCCGCGATTTTTACATCTGACTTGCACTGATTTTTTTAATCAAAATCAGTTATGTTATTAAAGTAATTTATTGTGTAACTTATTTGTTTTGTATCTAAGATAAATAGTTCCTTACCCAAGCCCCTCTCCCTTCCCGGCACATTCCGAAACAGACCTTGTTTTGATTGTAAGCATGGATAAGAAAATGGGGTGAATGGTGTTTGAATCATTTTGCTGTTATAATGGAATCTCTAAACTGTATATTGATGCTTGTTGCTCCAAAAGATATACATGATTCAATTTAAAAATCCTGTCTGAATGTTAAATTGAAAAATCCTGAAGAGATATCACACCTTCAATTTCTTCGGGAGCTTTCTCGAAAAATTCATGAGGCACCCATCTTATTGTGATGTCTTTTACTTTTTCTGTAGATAATACCTCTATTACGTTTGAATACCATGGAACATTAGTGGCAATAAGGATCATATCAATTTTATTGGTCTTAAAGACTTTTTTTATTTCATCTAAATCTCCTAATATCGGATAACCCTCAAATTCTCCTGCTTCAGACCTTTTTTCACAGGATAACACACCAACAATTTTTCCTGTTTTTTTTTCTTCCACATCTCTGATAACCATTGAAGCGACCCTGTCGGTTCCAATAATAAGAATTTTGTCGGGAGTATAAATAAGCTGTTGTAAACCTTTCATGGTGCTGACAACTCCACGCCATCCAACCAGTAAAAAAGGTATGACAGCGGATGAAACTGCAAATGCGATTCTCGAAAATGCCAATGATTTGACAAAATATACACTTGAAAAAAACAGGAGCGAGGCAAGGAGTCCGGATGAAAATACATTTGTAATGGAATACCGCTTTTTTGAATAGATCCCGTTATATGAAAACATAAAAATAAAACAAAAAGAGAGCAGAAAGTGTATTCCGTACACAGATAATACAGCGTTACCCTGATATGGGTTATTAGAATTAATAAACCGCAGAAAGAATGAAACATAAACAGAAGTATTGATAATTGCCAGATCAATAAATACTGCAAGAAAATGATTAACCATTTTCTTTCCAATTGTTATCGCAGCCTGAAACAGAATACCAATAATAATCAGCCACGCCGGGAAAAAACGGCCATGAGTATGACGGTATTTCTCAAAAAACAGAATCATTGCTTCATAAAAAGCAATTTGAGAACGTAAAATATTTTTTGCAGAACTTCTTCCTTTACGATGAACTATCTGGGTATCAGGATTATACCAGATTTCATATCCTTTTTTCCTGATTCTCCAGCACAAATCAAGATCTTCACCATATAAAAAAAACTGCTCATCAAATCCACCGATTTCTGCAAACAGTTTTCTTGACAGGAACATAAATGATCCTGACACAGCGTCAACCTGAGCTGCAACATCTGGATCCATATATGTAAGATTATACCTGCCGAAACGTCTGCTTTTAGGAAATAACTGACTGAGCCCTGAAAAATGGTAAAAAGCCACAGAGGGAGTTACAAAGCTCCTGCGGCAACTTGCCTGAAGAGTACCGTCAGGATTTAGAATTTTAGGTCCTATCAAACCAGCATCGGGATGCTCATTCATGAATTTAAGTGTAACAGAAAGAGTGTTTTTTGCAACTACCGTATCAGGATTCAAAAGTAGTACATATTTGCCCTGGGCGTTTTTAACACCAATATTAGATGCTTTCCCAAATCCAACATTATATTTTAGCTGAACCCAGTTTACATCAGGAAACGCTGTACTGACAAGTTGCTGTGAATTATCATTAGAAGCATTATCCACTACAATAATCTCAATTTTTTCATAAAGATCTGCTTCCCGAAGAGAACGAAGCGCATCAAGCAAACATTCAGGAACCTTATAATTCACAATAACAACAGATATCAAAATTTCAGATTTCATTATTCACGCTTATTTGTTTTAATATGGTTATATCAGGGTTTAATATGCAGATATGCAAATTAAACCGAGATTTCAGAACTCGTTCTTCTACAAAACCCATCATTGCTAATAAATTACTGACCTGTTAAAATAACTCCAGTCTGATCCTTGATGCAAAAACAGTGTTAATTACCTAAGTCTTTCATTTTTATTTCCAAAACAATAGCTTCTAAAGGTTTTTCCGTTAAAGTTAATGACCAACTTACTCAGATACAAACAGTTTTGACGAGTTATTTACTACAGTAAAACAATATTCATTTTACCTGTTAAAATATTCATGTAGCTGAGGAGGCAATTGATGATAATCCTGCTCAAAAGCTTCAGCAGGTAATGGACGGGAATTTTTTGTATTCCAAAACAGTAAATTGTTACTGAAACCGGTTTTTATCTCGTCAATAAATGCCGCAAACGCCTTACCGGTATATACAGTATCAAGTCTGATTTTATCTGTTTTCCAGAAAAGCCTGGAAGCAAATGATGATTCAGAAGTAGTTATTCCATATCCTGAACCAACATAGCTATCAACTATTTCAATATCATCTTCTTTTAAACAACAAACAGGAAACGCTTTGTCTGAATCATGAAGTATCCGGTTGGCTGATTCAAAAAGGATTCCCACCTTTTCCATATTTGCAATACCGGGTGGAACAACACTTACTGCTTTCAATTTGCTTTTGACACCCGCTGCTTTCATACCTAAAATTAAACCAGCTGCAGTACCGCATGTACCCAATGGTAGATAAATCGCAGTGGGATCCGGTATCTGATTTGTATCAATTTGCCATTTCAATTCATAAGCCGCATTAACATACCCAATTGTGCCTTGAGAAGAAGAACCACCAGGTGCAATTACATAAACCGGAACATCCTGATTTTTATAATATTCTACCATTCTTTGTATTGATCTGTTATGCGCCTCCCAACTCTCATCATAATAAATAGTTGCTCCAAAAAAATAATCAGCAAGCAGATTTTGAGGTATTGAAGGATTAAATGGTTGGGCAAACAACATCAATACTGGCTTTAATCCAAGAAGTGATGAATATGCCGAAACAGCAAGTACATGATTGGAACCTGCTGCACCGGATGTTAACACAATTTTATACCCTTTTGCGACCACTTCACCAAGGATATATTCCAATTTTCGAACCTTGTTTCCACCATATATTTTTCCACTCAAATCATCACGCTTTATAAAAAGCCCTGCTCTTCCAAACTCCTTTTCCATACCATCAATGTGCTGAACTGAAGTCGGAAAAGAACCCAAACTGATAAAATTTAATCTCTCTTTAAAATTTGAATATATTTTATTAAGGAAATTCATAATTCATTATACCTGTCTTGTGTGCAATTTATATCTTTAACCTTAAATGCATAATCTTTTCATTATGCGATCTGCTTTCAACAGTAACACAGGTTTATCTGCCCAATAACTCCTTTAGCAGATACAACCTTCATAAACAAAACTTAGATTATGCAAAAATGTCTTGAGCAGATCATAAATTAATATTGAAATTTCCAATTTAACCTCAAATTCTTTAAACCGGGAAAATGCAATTTGTCATTATGCTTGAAATGTTGACATCAAAAAAGATGAACATACGACCAATATGGCTGATTTTTTTATAAATGCAAAATTTTCTGAGGTGCACATTTGTCATAATGAGAATCATTACTATTCAGGAAAAAAGTTTAAAATACATCATTTATTGATTATAAAAAATCAAAACAGAAGGTTTTTCTTGATATTTATAATGTATTATAACATATTATTTACAGCTGCAAACATGAATTACATTTTAGTACACTCAGAAGCTGAGTCTGTTCTAAAATATAAATATGATGCAATCTTAAAGAAAAATCACTCTGCATGGTCCTAAATACCAAAATACTCCTGCTTATCTGAAGGGGGATTAAATGAAAAATTTTTTGATTATTTTGTGTGTCGCTTTTTGTACTCTTCAATGTGCTTCAACACGTATTCCTGAATTGGAACTTCAAAGTTTCTCAAGAATTCCAATTAATCTGGAAAAAATTGACAAAAAGGATTACTCTGAAATTTTTAATATCTTGAATAATACATATGCTGATGGTCAGGAAATGTTTAACGAGATTACTGTAATTAAAGATAATGGGCCTTTTTTATATTTGAGGGTA
>JAAYEB010000434.1 GCA_012728995.1 Fibrobacter sp.
AAGGCAAGTCTTACGTTTACCTCAGGGTCACTATGACGATTCTGAATGAACATGGCATAAGCATTTTTAGCTTTATCTTTTAACCCTGCTTTTTCAAACTTTTTTCCGGCAATTGCCAGATTTCTGCTGTATTTTGTTTTGTCAATAAGATACAGTTTCAAATGCGCTTCAGCTGCAGCACTGTCTTTTCCAGTTTTTTCAAGTATTTCCGTCAACATTACCCAGGCACTGTCTTTTGATGGATTAAGCTTTAAACAGCTCTCAAATGACAAAACTGCCCTGTCACTCATTCCCAGTTTTGCACACTCTTTCCCAATCAGATAATAGGTGTCTGCATCAGCTTTTCCCATAATCTCTGCTTTTGCGAAGTAACTTTCAGCTCCTTTAGTGTCTTTTAACCGCAAAGACAAAACACCTAGATGATACAAGGCGTTTGAGCCTCCAGCTCCCATTTTAACCAGTTTTTCCAGCTCAATGCGCGCTTCCTGGGTTGTACCGGTTTCGTAAGCTAATGTAGCAATTCTTGCCTGGAGAACAGTGTCTGATGCAGCATACTTACGTTCTTTTTTATAATAATCCAGCGCTTTCTTTTTTTCTCCGTTTGAAAAAAATGAATCACCCAGCAAACGATTCATCCCCGGCTCATTTAAATCATCTGGTGAAACTTCCTTTAAAAGCGTAATCGCTGAAGAAGAATTTCCCTGACGAATAAACACCATCGCCATACCAAGTTTTGCTTTGCTTTTATTTTTAGTTTTAGACATTGCGAGGGTAAACATTTTAATAGCTTTTTCATAATCAGCAGCTGCATTATAAATCCACCCCAGTGCCATCAATACGCTCTCATTCTCACTATTGGAACGAATGCTTGCCTCAAGTAAAGATTTTGCCTTTACAGTATCACCATTGGCAAGTTCCAGCAAACCAAGTTCTCTTTGTAATCCGCCATGGTTTGAATAACGGCTTTCCATAGGTTTCAGTATATTAAGAGCTTTTTTAGAATCTCCAGCTTTTTCACAGGCATTTGCAGCTTTAATATAAAGATCTATATTATCCGAACCTTTCAGTATTTTGCTGTACAATGCAAACGCATCCTCATATTTTCCCATTTCACAATACAAATCCCCCAGGTAAATGTATGGATCAGGATCATTTGGCATACTTTCTATTGCTTTATTAAAAGCTTTAATCGCCTCCGTCTTTTGCGATAAAAGCATAAGACTGCGCCCCCGCTCCATATTGGCTAATCCACTAGCTGAATTTATTTTTAACAGTCGTTGTGAGTACTCAAGCGCGGGTTTTGCCTTACCTTCATCATTATTTTTTCGAGCATAATACAGAAGAGCATAAGGATCATTACTGTTTTTTTCAAGGATTGCTTTATATGCTTTTTCCGCGTCCTCAACTTTGCCGAGTTTTTCCAATGCCATGGCCTTTTCTGATATCAGTTCCGTACTCTTTATTCCTCTCTGTTCTCCAAGCATGGCGATCCGTACAGCATCTTCATACTGTCTTGCTTTTCGAAAATTTCTGGCCAGAGGTATATAGATTGGCAAATATTCAGGTAAGGACATAAACAAAAGATTGAACGCCTGTGATGCCTCATTGGGTTTACCGATAGACTCAAAAAACATCCCGGCACGATAGAAACCCACCAATAAACTCTGGTCTGCATCACAGACAGACCGATATTCCTGAGCGATTGTCTGCGGATCTGATCCGGAAGTGAACCGTTCTGAAATTACAATTTCACCTAAACGTTTAATATTTCTTAATTTATTCCCAATTGCCGGCATTCTCATAAACCGTGCAAGCTCCTTCTGCGGAGTAATTTTCAATTCCTTTAAGATCATTTCAATAATTCTGTCCAGCGAACTTCCCAGATCAACGATCTTGAATTCCAGTTCAACAGTTCCTACAAGTTTTTTATCTTTAACAGAAGTTATCTCGAGGTAATAGAAAATATCTTTGCCGGAAAGTTCAAATTTCTGAATACCAGCATAATCTGCTCTCAATTTCCCTGCTGTTTCCAGATATCTTGAATTTGAAGGAACTTTTGACAGATCTGCATGTTCCGGCATATTTCTTCGCACAATATCAGGATGAACCATCACGAACCCATCAATTGCAGCAAATTTGAATTCAAAGACTGCTTCAATCAAAGCCGCAATCCATTTATCACCGGATCCCGTTGATGCATCAATTGCCCGGCTCATCAAAAAAACAATACTGTCTGGAGCCTTGGATTCTTGTTTCGAACCGGCAGGATTTGCATTTTCTGTTCCAAACAAAACCGGCGAAATGATCATAAGAATCAACACAGCCCAATTTAACCGCATAATCTAAACCCTTCCAGCATCTCAGTTACCTTTATAACTATATTGTTTGCACCTGAATTGAATTTTTAATCACTAACCTAAAATAAGGCTTGCACCATATACCAAAATAATTATTGTACAGGATCTTCTCTATAAGAATCGTTTCGGGAATGGTAACCCCTGAAGATTCAAAGTAAAATCAAGCAGTAAATAATGGCAATTTTTTCGCAATGAACACACCCAACCCAACTTATATACAATATTATATACCTCTATATATTAATAATCCCCAATCACGGAGTCGGAGCTCGGCGTCGGAATCGGAACTCGATTCTTAAACCCTCAACTCCTAAATCGCTTTTCATGGTATGGTATTGAATTACAGAAACTCAGTATTGTTCATCTGTAATCACACTGTTTCATGATTCGATTCCGATTCCGACCCGGAATTCCGATTAAAGATTGAAAAAACGTACCCGGTTTTTATTTTCTCATTCCTGTTTCCGATCGGAGTCGGAGCTCGGCGTCGGAATCGGAACTCGATTCTTAAACCCTCAACTCCTAAATCGCTTTTCATGGTATGGTATTGAATTACAGAAACTCAGTATTGTTTATCTGTAATCACACTGTTTCATGATTCGATTCCGATTCCGACCCGGAGTTCCGATCAAAGAATGAAAAAACGTACCCTGTTTCTATTTTCTCATTCCTGTTTCCTATCGAGGTCGGGGCTCGATTCTCTATCCCCTATTCCTTAATCACCTTTATTCAGGCACAAATAAAATAAGGAGACAGAATCTGTCTCCTTATCCAACTTTTTACTGGAATACCAGACTGAAAACTATCCCAATAACCGCAACACATTCTGAGGAACCATATTGGCCTGCGAAAGCATGGCTGTACCAGATTGAGTAAGAATCTGATTTCTGGTAAACTGGGAAGATTCGCTTGCAAAATCAACATCTCTGATAAGTGATTCTGCAGACTGCTGGTTGGTATTGGAAATCATCAGATTGTTTATTGCATGCTCCAGACGGTTTATGTATGCACCCATGTCAGAACGCATTGTATTCACACTGTTTATTGCTTCATCCAATGTAGAAATCGCATTAACTGCTGCCGATTGTGATGTCAAAAAAGTATCAGATGTGGCAGAAGCAGAACTAAGACCTACACCATAAGATGAAAGGGTATCGATAGTAATAGTTATACTGTCCACACCATATTCAGTATTGGCATCAATCCACAAAGTCGAACCTAAAGTATCATTAGAAGTATCAGTTGATAACCCGAACCGATCATTTT
Organism: Fibrobacter sp.; assembly: GCA_012728995.1. GTDB lineage: Bacteria > Fibrobacterota > Chitinivibrionia > Chitinivibrionales > Chitinispirillaceae > JAAYEB01. Next base: position 3,624 of record JAAYEB010000434.1, read on the forward strand.
TATTAGCCCCGTCGATTTCGGATATCAGTTTCATACCGTTGTAATTGGTTACATCAGCGATTCTGTCAATTTCTTCAATCAACTGCTGAAATTCCTGGTCGGTATAATCCCGTTCGGTTGATGTAAGTGTATCATTTGACGACTGAACTGCCAGTTCACGCATACGCTGTAAAATAGCAGAAATCTCGTTTGCAGCTCCTTCTGCAATATTTATTGCAGCTATCCCGTCCTGGGCATTACGCATTGCCTGTGATGTACCCATCACCTGTGTACGAAGATTCTCTGATACACTAAGGCCTGCAGCATCATCTGATGCACGGTTAATCCGTAGACCTGTAGATAACCTCTCCAGAGATTTATTCATACTCCGGTTTACCTGAAACATGGAATTCTGAGTAGCCATTGATGAAATATTATGATTGATACGCATTAGGAAACCTCCGTGTTATGAATGATACTTAACATAGTATCATTCCTGTTGTTTTTATTTTTGGCATCCATGCCATTTTGTTTTATCGCTTGAAATAAGTTCCAACATAATTATAAATGATCAACGACCTATCCCAATAACCGCAACACATTCTGAGGAACCATATTTGCCTGCGAAAGCATAGCTGTACCAGATTGTGTAAGAATCTGATTTCTGGTAAACTGGGAAGACTCGTTTGCGAAATCAACATCCCTGATAAGTGATTCAGCAGACTGCTGGTTGGTATTGGAAATCATCAGATTATTAATCGCATGCTCCAGACGGTTTATGTATGCACCCATATCAGACCGCATTGTATTCACACTGTTTATTGCAACATCCAGTTTTGAAATTGCCTGAACGGCATCAGACTGCGATGTCAGGTAAGTTTCTGATGCAGTAGCAGAACTAAGACCCATACCTTGAGTAGAAAGGGTATCAATTGTAATTGTTATACTGTCGACACCATATTCAGTATTGGCATCAATCCACAATGCACTGCCATCTGCACTTTCAGCACCTCCTTTAATTCCGAACCTGTCGTTTGAAGTATCGGTAACTGCAACTTCAGAAATCAGTTTCATGCCATTGTAATTGGTTACATCAGCGATTCTGTCAATTTCTTCAATCAACTGCTGAAATTCCTGGTCGGTATAATCCCGTTCAGTTGATGTAAGTGTATCATTTGAGGACTGAACTGCCAGTTCACGCATACGCTGTAAAATAGCAGAAATCTCATTTGCAGCACCCTCTGCAATGTTTATTGCAGCTATCCCGTCCTGGGCATTACGCATCGCCTGTGATGTACCCATCACCTGTGTACGAAGATTCTCTGATACACTAAGACCTGCCGCATCGTCTGATGCACGGTTGATCCGAAGACCTGTCGATAACCTTTCCAGAGATTTACTCATACTCCGGTTTACCTGAAACATGGAATTCTGAGTAGCCATTGATGAAATATTATGATTGATACGCATAGGAAACCTCCTTGTTTTGAATGATACTTTGCGCGATTTTGTATCATTCCTGTTTTTATGTTACCGGCATCCTTGCCGGGTTTGTTATCTTTATTCTATAAGTTTCAATTCTGATCTTTTTTCGCTCCTCTTTTTCGTTGTTCATTACTGGTTATCGACCAATAATTTGCCCGACTTTAACAGTTTTTGATTTTTAACCAGAGTTGTATCATTTCGCAAATTCAAAAAGCCTGAAAACAACTCTTTTCTGTGCATTTTTGTTATTTCCTCTATTTAATTTGTTATGGATTAATTTTAAATAAGCCGTACAAGAATAATTTAAACTATAAACCGAAAATATTAACCTTTTTACAAATCTGTTTAAAACGGTGCGAATAAGTGTGTTCTTCAAGAATTCTCTTTCTGGCACAACCGCTGATACGTTTGCGTTCTTTTTCGTTACGCAGGAAAAAATTCACTTTTTCGATAAGCTCCTCAACACAAGAATAAACCGCAACTTCTTCATCATTAAAAAGAGATTCAAGATCCTTTTGCCTGTCTGTTAACAAAAAGGCTCCACACGCGGGCACATCAAAGACACGCTGATTCACGGCGGTTGGCATCTGAGAGCTTGTAATATTGAGATTAATATCGATTCCCCGGTAAACTGAAGCCAGGTCAGTACGATAATCAATATCCGGTTCTGCCGGAAAATTATCCCCCAACAATTCACGCCACCCCCCAGGATCCCCAAAAGTTTTGAGACCCGAAGGAATAAGTGCTTCAATAATCTGCTTACGTTTTAACATTGACGCAGTATGAATAATGTATGATTGAAACCAGACCAGATTTCGTTCATCTGTAAAAGGTATCCGCAATCCGATCCGGATACATTCCTGCCTGATAATTTCTTCAATTCCCGGTTCTCCATTCTCCATTACTCTTTTTGCCGCAGCATTAACCAAAGACTCCAGTTCATTTTTCCACAAAAATTTGCCGGCAATTCTTTCAAGAAATTCCCTTCCCATTGAACTGCCTGCAAACCCGATATTTGCAATATGTTTTTGAGTATGTCCGGTAAAGAAAAGATCAGGATCAGTTGCCAGAGGCAGGTAATCTGCAACTGTAAATCCGGCTTCTTTCAATAATGGTACATATTGACGTTCCCAACAGAAAGCAATCATGTCGGGTTTTATAAACTGTTTCTGATGAAGCAGAATTGGACGAGGGTCATCGACAAACCACACAATCAAAGGAATACCATACTTTAAAGCCAAATCCGGCAAAACACCATTTCCATCAAATCCAAGCATATTTATCGACAAAATACCAGAGGGCTTCTCAAACTGAAATATCTGTTCAACCCGCGACTCAAACTCAATTGAAGAATCAATATCGTTGTAATTTAACAAAACCGGGGTAACACTACTTTGCGATATGGCATTTTTTAACTCCTCCTGAAGAAAAAAGCCGCCATACAACAAGACCATTTTCCTGCCGGCAGTACTTTTGCAGTTTCGTGAATAAAGGCATTTTGAAATATTGTCAAAAAAAGGCTTATTAGCTGCAATAGACGGGGGGTGCCTGATTATCTGAACCGATTTCGCATCATCTATAAATTTCCTGATAATTTTATTAAAATCGGTTGTTGTACCGGAAATTGTATTTATTATAACGTCAGTTCTGCTTAAAACCTGCCCGATACAGTGTTGAAGAAGTTCATCATAGTATTCCACAAACAATAATTCTGTATTACGTTGTATTTTTTTTAATAATGGTACTATATGATAGCCAAGGCCAGTCCCCAGAAATACTACTCTGTCACCCCATAAAGGGATCTCCTCAAAATACTTGCCCTCATCTTCCGGTTTTACCAGAGAGTGCAGATGAAGCAAGGTACCATCTTCCCTGACAATTTTTGCAGAAACCATTCCCGATTGTGCTTTAAATAATTGAAGTGTAGAATCAGACATTGTATACTTATATCCTTGATTACATAGCAGAATTTATTTCTTATACATTTAAAACTCCTGATCAGTAAAAGTTTATGGTCTTGTCACTATGAAAACAACAATTAATTACAACCGAGATGAAACGCTGAAGCTTTGCAGGCAGATTATCCGTTTCGCACGGATCGGCGATTACGGTAATACCGCATCCTGTTTAAACCAGTTTCTTGTTCAGTTACAAAACTTTTTTACAAAATGCAATATCAGCAGGGATAACTTATCAAAGATTACTTATTCACTCGAAACACTTATGGCAATGCAGGAAATGAAAAACTGGGTTGCATTTGCAGACATTCTTGAATATGAACTGCTTGCGTTACTGGAATCCGCTGACTGATTTGTTAATGCTTCCTGCAAGCTGTCCGCAAGCTCCAAGAATATCCTGTCCTCTACTTTTCCGAATGGTAACAGTCAGCCCCCGCGCATGAAGCTGATCTGCAAAGTCTTTCAGTTTTTTATCCGATGGCGCACGAAGTTTCGAATCATCGGACGGATTGACCGGAATAAGATTAATCTTACAGGGCAATCCATTTAATAATTTGTAAAGTCCATCAACAGCGTGGACAGTATCGTTCTCTCCATCAATAACCACATATTCAAATGTAACTCTTCGTCCCGTTTTTTCAAAGAATTTACCTGCAATTTTAACAAGTGATTCAATCGGGTATTTCCTGTTTACAGGCATCAGGCTGTTTCTTTTTTCATTAGTATATGCATTCAGAGAGATGGCAAGTCCCACGTTAAGATTCTCGTTCATTAATTTTTCAATCGAAGGAATGACCCCTGCGGTGGAAACCGTTATTCGTCTTCCTCCAATATTAAAGGTTTCTTCATGCATAATTATTTCAAGGCTTTTTCTGAAATTTTCAAAGTTCGAAAGGGCTTCACCCATACCCATAAAAACAACATTTGTAATCAGTTTATCATTTTTTTCATTCAGATAGTCATTAATACCTGTCAGTTGACCTACTATCTCCTCCTGGGTCAGATTTCTAATAAATCCCATGGCAGCAGTTCTGCAAAATACACACCCCAGAGCGCATCCCAGTTGACTTGATATACACGCGGTCCTCCTTTTTCCATCATAAAGAAGAACACTCTCAACAATATGGTTCGATTCAATTAATGTGAACCCGAATTTTACAGCATCTCCATATGCAGACTCTTTTACATAAACAGGGTTCATCTTTTCCAGTGAATATTTTTCTGACAACTTTTGTCTAACAGTTTTAGGAATGTTATTCATCTGATCAAATGAACATACCCTCTTCTGATATATCCATTTTATTAGCTGTCTGGCCCTGAATCTCTTTTCACCTTCATTAATCACACAGTATTGCAACTGATCCAGAGTCATATTTTTCATTCTGATTTTAGAATTCACTTTATACCTTATTATTCAATTCTGTTTTCTTTTATTCAGACCTGAATGGAAACGATTAATCCGCATTAAGCCTGCGAAAGCAGCACAGCCTTCTATTTCCTGGCTTTTTCGGGGTCGGAAATCGGGGTTGGTATCGGAATCGAATGTAAACACATGATATATAATCAAGCCCCGACCCTGAATTCCAAATCCCGACCCGATTGAGGATAAAGATAAACCCAAACCGATGCTTCACCATTGCCAGGCATAGTCGGAATACAAAACTGCTGCAACACAAGTTTATCAATCATCTTGTAAAATAACATGATTTTTTTACCTTTAAACGAAAAACGGACCTGATGATCATCTCATCGGGTCCGTATTCGTATTTTAGATTTAAAAATTGCGGTTGATCGGACTCGAACCGATACAGGCGATTGCCCACTACCCCCTCAAAGTAGCGTGTCTACCAATTCCACCACAACCGCGCGTTTTTATCGTTCTTTACTTCTCCTGTGCTTCTGGGGGAACGACAGGAATTACATTTTGAACATCTCCTCCCGCTTCAGGAGATGTCGTTGTGGTTGCCGAACCACCTTCCTGTAATGGTATCCCGTCCTGAAGAACCGAAGAGGGTGAATAACTTTGTTGTTTCTGTGCTCTTTCCTGTAATACTGACCTCTGCCCGTCATCTCTCTGATGACTTAAAGTAAATGACATTGCTATACAAAGAATCAGAAATGCTCCTGCAAAAATAGCAGTTCCTCTGGTTAGTATATTGGCTGTATCCTGAGTTCCTAAAAGGTTGTTCGCTCCACCGAGCCCGCCGCCGATAGCACCGGAAATACCACCACCCTTGTCAGACTGAATCAATATCAGTAAGCACAGGAATATACAAACAATAATAAAGAGAAAAACAAAAATACCAAAAAGCATACTACACCTTTGTTAAAAAGATTACGCCGGGTTTACAATACCAGCAAAACTTGAAGCCTTTAGAGCAGCACCACCAATCAGTCCGCCATCAACATCACTCTGTTCCAGGAGCGCTTTGGCATTATCCGGTTTCATACTGCCGCCGTATTGTATACGTATTGCCTGCGCAATTTCTTCACTGAAAATCTGAGAAATAATATTTCTTATGAATTTATGAACATCATTAGCCTGTTGTGGAGTTGCTGTTTCTCCGGTTCCAATAGCCCAAATCGGTTCATACGCAATTGTACATTTTAAAGCATCATCTGAACTGAGACCTTCAAACGCACCTTTTACCTGTCTGTCAATAACAGAATCCATTTTACCACTCTTGCGTTCTTCAAGTGTCTCTCCTACACAAATTATTGGAAGAAGACCTGAAGATAAAGCAGCTTTTACTTTTTTATTAACGGTTTCGTCGGTTTCTCCGAAATATGTTCTTTGTTCAGAGTGTCCGATGATTACATAAGTAACCCCTGCACTTTTAAGCATATCGCAACTTACTTTACCGGTAAATGCTCCGGACTCTTCCCAATACACATCCTGTGCACCGAGTTTGATAGCGGAACCTTTAATGATATCATTAACTGCTGACAGATTAGTATATGGAGGACAGACAGCTATATCTACATCTGTGGTATTTCCAAGCACATCCACGATACTCTGTGAAAGAGCACGCGCTTCTTCAAGATTTGTATTCATTTTCCAGTTACCAGCAATAAAGATCTTGCGCGCCATCAATAACTCCCTTGATTCAGTTCTTACATTTTCAAGTCAAATAAAATAATTTACGGTAATACTGTTTTCAAACGATTTAAACCTGAACCGAACGATTAATTTACGATTAGCAGCATAGTAACATTATGCGAAAGGATTTTATGGCTGTGAAGATCATACATACCCGTTGATACAGCCAAGCAGCCATGAAACTTTTATGCCCAGATCGCATGGTCTGTCAGGTTAATAAAGAGGCTGCAGAAAAACAGCCTCCTTAAATTATTTATCATTTAAAGCTTTAATACCAGGCAGTTCTTTTCCCTCAACCAACTCCAGTGATGCCCCGCCACCAGTAGAAATATGAGACATTTTACCTGCTACACCTGCTTTTTTAACAGCAGATACAGAATCACCACCACCAATAACTGTAACTGAATTATCCAGCTGTGCCAGCGTCTCTGCTATTGTTGTAGTACCTTTGGCAAATTTCGGGAATTCAAAAACACCCATAGGCCCATTCCAGAAAACAGTTTTAGCGCCGTTAAGCGCATTTTTAAATTTTTCTATAGTCACAGGCCCGATGTCCATGGCCATCCAGCCATCGTCTACTGCTTCCTGAGGTGCAACTTCAGATTCTGTTTCTGCAGAAAACTCTTTAGTTACAATATGATCCACAGGCAGATTGATCTCTACAGACAACTCCTGAGCTTTAGTGAGGATATTCTTTGCAGTATCTATCATATCTTCTTCAATAAGCGAATTTCCTACAGAAATACCTTTAGCTTTCAGAAATGTATATGCCATACCACCACCAATGATCAAAGAATTCACTTTTGACAAAAGGCTTTCAAGCACGGCGATCTTTGATGAAACTTTTGCGCCACCAATAATTGCCACAAAAGGTTTTTGAGGATTTTTGACTATTTTATCATCAAGGAAAAGCAGCTCTTTTTCCATAAGAAACCCTGCAACAGCAACAGGTATAAAATGCGCTACAGTTTCAGTTGACGCATGTGCCCTATGAGCAGTACCAAAAGCATCATTCACATACACCTCACCATAAGCGGAAAGTGCTTTTGCCATCTCTTCACGCTGTAATACATCTTTGGAGGTTTCACCCTTGTTAAAACGGGTATTTTCTAAAAGAACAATCCCGCCATTGTCAAGTGAAGAAACCATCCGGGCTGTCTGCTCATCTGTAGTTCCCGGTGCAAGCAACACCTCTTTCCCGAGGAGTTTTGACAAATGAGCGGCAACCGGGGCCATTTTATGTTTTCCCTCCATAAATAACTTTTCATCAAACGATTTGCCCTCTTTTTCTGCTTTTGCTTTAGCCTTTTTTATATCCTTTTCAGGGTTGCCCAGATGAGACATAAGCACCAGGCTCTTTACACCGTTTTCAATCAAGTATTTAATGGTTGGGAGTGCGGCAGTAATTCTGGTATCATCCTGAATAACCCCATCTTTGAGTGGAACATTAAAATCCACCCTCATCAACACTCTTTTATTCTTAATTTCAATATCTTTAACTGTTTTTTTGGAGATCCCCATTGATATCCTCCTTTTGCAAAACGGTATTATCCAAATATGCCTGTATTGGTAATTTATTGGTCTTTAAACAAATTGAGGAACGGATCCGATCCGTTCCTCTAAAGTAAACAAAGTATAACAACCTGCTTATTTTGAAGCCATAAATCGTACAAGATCTATAACTCTGTTTGAATATCCCCATTCATTATCATACCAGGATACGATTTTGAAAAAACGTTTTTCACCTGGAAGATTGTTCTGAAGAGTTGCAAGTGAATCATAAATGGATGAACGTGCATCATGAATGAAATCTGTTGATACCAGTTCCTCATCTGTTACACCAAGAATATCCTTGAGATAAGTTTTTGAAGCTTCTTTCAGCTTGCTGTCAATCTCTTCAATAGAAGTATCTTTTTCTGTAAGTACAGTGAGGTCAACAACAGACACATCTGGTGTTGGAACACGGAAAGCCATACCGGTTAATTTTCCTTTAGTAACAGGAAGAACCTGACCTACAGCTTTTGCAGCACCAGTAGTTGAAGGTATGATATTCATAGCAGCAGCTCTTCCACCTCTCCAGTCTTTTTTGGAAGGACCATCAACTGTTTTCTGAGTAGAAGTGTAAGAGTGGATTGTAGTCATAAGACCAGTTTCAATCCCGAAACCTTCTTTTAAAAGTACATGAACAACAGGAGCCAGACAGTTTGTTGTGCATGATGCATTTGATACGATATCGTGTTTCGAAGAATCATATTCATCCTGATTTACACCCATAACGATAGTTTTTACATCACCTTTACCAGGAGCTGAAATTATTACTTTTTTTGCACCCGCATCCAGATGGCCTTTTGCCTGATCAGAATGTGTAAACAGACCTGTGGATTCTATAACGTAATCAACACCAAGATCTTTCCATGGAAGATCAGCAGGATTCCTTGTAGCCATAACACATTTGATTTTGTTTCCATTTACAACAAGAGTATCAGCAGTCTCACTGGAAGGATTACTCTTCTCTGTCGCGACTGTGTGTTTGAATTTTCCATGTACAGAATCATATTTCATCTGATATGCAAAGTAATCGGCATCAGTTGAAACATCAACAACTGCAACAACATCAATCTCTTTACCTAAAAGTCCCTGATCACAGATCGCCTGAAACACCATACGACCGATTCTACCGAAACCATTAATTCCAACTTTGATGGCCATAAAATTCCTCCATAAAAAAAGTGAGAAAATATACTGCTATAATTCGAAAACCTTAAGCTATTTTATTAGCATAGCCGTTTAATATACGTGAATAAGAAACCAGTGTCAAACAAAATCATCAATAAAAGGAACCATAAAGAAATGAAAAACAGTGAGTGGAAACCATCGGTTTTTAAATACAGCAACGGTTCATCAACTGATATTTTTGTTATTGCAGGCCCCTGTGTTATAGAATCTGAGGAACTATGCCTTCAGACAGCATCCCGTCTGGCATCACTCTCCTCGAAATACAAGATAGATATAATTTTCAAATCATCTTTTGATAAGGCGAACAGAACCTCCCGCGATTCATTCCGGGGCCCAGGCCCCGAACAAGGCCTCAGAATTCTTGAAAAAGTATCCAGAGAAAGCGGACTGTCTGTTTTAACCGATATCCATGAATCCTCTCAGGCAGCCTCTGTCGCTCAGGTTGTAGATATAATTCAAATTCCAGCCTTCCTGTGCAGACAAACCGACCTGCTCACCAGCGCTGCTTCTACCGGAAAAATTGTTAATATCAAAAAAGGCCAGTTCATGGCCCCACAGGATATGGAATTCTCAATAAAAAAAGCCGGGCCCAACTGCTGGATTACAGAACGAGGCACATTTTTTGGATATAATCGCCTGGTTGTAGATTTTGCAGGTTTACCAATTTTAAAATCTTTCAATGTTCCGATTATTTTTGATGCTACTCACAGTGTACAGATACCCGGCGGTGGTAAGGGCGTTTCTTCAGGAAACAGAAAACTGGCTCTTCCTCTAGCCAAAGCCGCACTCAGCATGGGGGTTAACGGCCTTTTTTTTGAAATACACCCTGAACCACAAAATGCATTATGTGATGGTCCAAACAGTATCAGTGTCAGTGAATTCGAAAAACAACTACCCCGACTGATAGACCTTCATTCCTTTCTCTTAAAGTCTTAAATAACAGAACAGAGAAAGATTTCATCACTAAGCAGAAAGTGCCAATCAAAAAAAAAAGAAGGCGGTTGAGATTTGAAGGTTTTTTATCACAATGTCAAAGTTTACAGGATGTTAAACAAAAAGCACTGAACCTAAGTATAATCTGAATGGAGACGATTAATTTACGATAAGCAGCGCAAGCGTCCACTATCGCAGAAAGGGCATCTATGATTGTGAGGGTCATAATAAAATTGTGAATTGTGAATGAAGAAAAAAAGCTACAATCGTTGTCGTAATCGTTATTCTGTACCTGCATATTAAGCGTTCTGGACCTGATTCTTAATCAATGTGCACGCGAAAAAGACTCGCGTAAAGGAATCGTTACTATTCAGGTATAAGATTATGTCAAAGAAAACCGGGGCTCTTTCTTACTGTTTTTTTTGCCTGAAGAAAAATGCTAAAAAAAAAGTCAACTTTTCGGATCAATTTAATTCCAGTTTTTACTTGTATGAATCTTGCCTTCAGAATCAATAACAAAGCACTGCAAACCCGGCTGCCCATTTATAAAACTGACAATTTCACTTGCATCCCGGCAAAAAAGACCGGTGCTTAAAATATCTGCTGCAACAGGATCTTTCCCTAAAACAGTAACACTTCGATTTTTAAGGCAACTGTGTCCTGTTTTCGGATCAAACAAATGATGGTACCGTTTACCATTTATAATTCTGAATCTCTCATAATCGCCGCTGGTAACAACCGAACAATTCTGAACATTGATTATAGTTGCAACCGAATCCCGGTTACGCGGATCAGCAATTCCTATTCTCCACAGTTTCCCATCCACACGTTTTCCCCTGGCAAGAATATCGCCGCCAGCACAAATCAGATAATCATTTATTCCATAACTGTCCAGTGTCTTCCCAATCTCCCTGAGAACAAATCCCTTGGCTATTCCCCCTACATCAATTCTGGTTTCTTGGGATTTAAAAGAAACAGTATCACCATAAATTTCCACATTCCTGTAATCTACGTTTTCAAGTTTTTGACGAACCATTTCTTCTGATGGAGCAACAGTGACCTCAGAATCATTTCCATTCACAAATCCCCACAACTCTTTTATTGGTAGAATCGTTATATCAAAAGCTCCATCAAGCAGCTCCCCATACTGAAGTCCCTTTGAGATCATTTCTGCCATCAGAGGGGATACTTCAACAACCTGACTTCTGCGTTCATTGAGAGATTTGACCTCTGAACGCGGATGCGAAACAGAAAAGTGCTCTTCCCACTCTTTTAAAAGTGAATCGATTCTTTGCCATAATGCTTCAATACCCTTTTTGTCCTTTACAACCACGGTCAACTCTGTTACTGTGTCCATGCGAAAAAATCTTTTCTTTACTTGAGTATAATCATCGGGTTGCCGGATATATATAACAGTAACAATAACAATGAGCATAATTCCGAAAATCAGCGACAATTTCTTTATGTTTTTCATAATACAATCACAATCGTTTTTATTCAATCTGGCAGTTTCTGTTCTCTTCGATGCCACTCTACTATCTTTTTATACTCAAGACTGCCTCCGAAAAGATCAAGCGCGCTCCCGATTGTTACATCAATTTTTCCACGACCTGCCATCTTGATTTTTTCCAGATCATCAATGGAACGAACTCCACCGGCATAAGTAGCCTGAATTGGCGACAGGTCTGCAAGTAAGGAAACCAATTCCTCATCAATTCCCTCTTTCTTACCCTCAAAATCAGTTGCATGTATCAGGAATTCATCACAAAAACCTGACATTTTTTCGAAAAGCTGACTACAAAGAGAAACACTGGTCATTTTTTGCCACCTGTCTGTAACAATCACATATAAGCCATTATTTTTTGTACAGCTAAGATCCAGCACAAGACGTTTTTTCCCTGTCACTTTCGAGATTTTTTTCAGATTATCCCAATGCACTATGCCATCTTTAAAAACAAAGGATGTAACAACAACATGTGATGCACCGGAATCGATAAATTCGGCAGCATTATCCGGATTTATACCACCACCAATCTGGAGCCCACCCGGATAAGCTTTTAAAGCATCTATTGCAGCTTCTTCATTTCCTGCACCGAGCATTATGACATGACCGCCACTCAATTGATCTTTTTTATACAACTTGGCATACCAGGATGGCGCAAGATCTGATTCAAAATTTGTAATAAGCCCCTGCGCCTTGTCATTAAGAGTCGAGCCAATTATCTGTTTAACTTTTCCTGAATGGATATCAATACATGGGCGAAACTTCATAATATCTCCGGATAATAAATTTCGGACTGAACATAATGTTATTTGGAAAATCTTTTTTGCCCAAAACAAGTTTCGAACAGAAAAAAGATCCCTTCACAATAAACATAAGCAAACCGCAGAAATACCAGCAATACTGGTTGTAAGGATTTTATACCAGTAATTCATTTAAGAGAACCTCTTCAGATGCCTGTTTGCCGATCGCATCTTTTTTTAACGCATAAATCTACAGGTAATCTCCACTTTTATTTAGACAAGTATTTAGAAAATATATTCCGTTATCAGTATTGCGGAACCAATTGACTGTATAGTTATCATAACACATATTTAGATTATTCGGTTAAATTTCAACAACCTTTGAAACAAAGGAGTTTTCATGAGAATCAGATCCATTATCTCGGTCTTTATTGCTGCAGCATTAATAGGCTGTGCTTCAGATACAGTTTCAGAAAGAATTCAGGAAACACACCCTAATGGTGAAAAGAAAAAAGTCAGCTACTATCAGGGTAGGAATCTGATCCGCACTACATATTTCTTTGAAGATGGAAAAATACAGTCTGATCAGTTTTATAAGGATGGGCAACCAGACAGTGTAGCTACCATTTATTATAAAGATGGATCTAAATTGAAGGAAACAACTTATCAGGCTGGTAAAAAACACGGCCCGGAGAAATCATGGCATGAGAATGGCCAACTTAAAAGTGAAGGTAATTATGTAGAAGATGTTCCGCAGGGAATAGCAGTTACATACTATGATGATGGTACAAAGGCTTCAGAAACTACATTTAAAGACGGCAAAAAAGATGGTCCGGATATTACATATTTTGCCTCGGGTGAAAAAAAACATGAAAAAAATTATGTTGCCGGTGATGCTCATGGTGTTGAAAAAGAATGGTATGATAATGGAAAACCTAAAATGGAACAAACCTGGGAAAAAAATATCCTTCACGGACCCTATACCACCTATTTTAAAAACGGTAAAATTGAGGAAAAAGGTAATTACAAGGAAGGTGCTTATGATGGCAAACGGTTGATGTACAACGAAAAAGGCCGTAAACTTTCTGAAGCAACATTCAAGGATGGAGAGCTGATTGAAGGGCGATCCTTCTGATCGTTCTCTGTGCTGAAACAAAAACTACTGCACCCTACTTCCATGGCTTACCGCTAACATAACGGAATCTGGAGGTATGTTAGCCAGAAAACATTATCGGGTCGTTTGGTTTCCAACGACCCCTTATTTGTTTTTGTCCACCCCTGACATTTTATTGGGACGGAGTTATGCGGCTTAGGCGTAACATATCATTAGATTTTTTAATTTGAATGGTAGAGCAATCCTTGAATCACATATAGATTAACTTTTTAAATGCTGCTAAATTATATTAAATTCATGAACAACAATGACAAACCCCTTTTCAATCCACACGACAAGTTTTTCAAGGAATCTTTTTCAAGAAAAGAGATCGCCGGCTCGTTTATTAAGGAATACCTGCCGGATAATATATGCAGGAAACTGAATTTCAAGA
>JAAYEB010000435.1 GCA_012728995.1 Fibrobacter sp.
ACATAGTAAAATATTTATGGCAATGCAGAAATTCAGAGCTGGTGTAGAAGGAACGATTTCTGTCTTAAAACGGGCATTTGGACTAAGAAGATGCCTTTATAAAGGATTTAAGAGTTTCGAGGCGTTTATAGGATGTATGGTATTTTGCCATAATGCAGTGTTACTGTCGCGATTGTGACGTAACTCATTCTTCCGAAAGTCTGTTTTTATCGTAAGTCAGGAAGACCAGAGGAAAGGTGTATCCAAAAACAAGGCTAAAGAGTTGATTTATGCAATTTGTAACGAAATTTTCATTAGAAAATGAATCGATGGTATAAATAACATGCCTATCAATAGTCAATATAAGTAAAATCAGCTTATTTTGAACAGAAACTAGTTAAGATAAAAAAATCCAGATTGTTGATGTAAAAGGAAATCTTTAAACTGAATCAGGTTTTTGCTTCTTTTTTTCTGAATTTTAATCTTCTGCTCAAAGCCTGAGGAGTTATACCGAGTATTTTTGATGCTTCACTCTGATTTCCTTTTGTCCGGAACAAAGCTTCATCAATCAACATGTTCACAGCCTCACGAATTGTAGGCAAAGCAGAATCAAACATTAAAAGTTTTTCATTTTTTAATGAAATTTCTTTCGGGATTTCCTCCTTTTCGAGTCCAAGGTAATCACGAAAAATATTAAGCGAAAGGTATTTTGTATTATTTACAGCAACTGCATCAAAAATCATAGAACGCAATTCCCGAACATTCCCCGGAAAACCATATGATTTCAGAATATCATATAGTTCAACTGGAATTAAAGGTTTATTCTTTTTAAGTATAGTGGAAGCTTCTTCTGTAAAAAATTCAACAAGCAGCGGAATATCATCCAAACGATATCTTAATGGTGGAACAGCTATATGATGAGTTCGTAACCTGTGAAACAGGTCGCTTCTGAAGTAATCCGAACTTTTCAATTCGTCAATACTCTTATTAGTAGCCACAATAATGCGTACATCTGCTATTTTTGGTATATCAGCTCCTAAAGGCATATAATCCCTGTTTTGTATTACCCTCAGAAGTTTAATTTGTGAAGATTGACTCAGATCCCCGATTTCATCAAGAAACAGTGTTCCGCCTTCAGCTTTTTCGATCAAACCCGAGCGCGGGCGATCTGCCCCTGTAAACGCACCCTTTACATGGCCAAACAGCGTATCATAAAAGGTGTTTTCATCCACTCCAGCAACATTTACAGTAATATTTTGCCCTTTTCTTCCACTCAGTTTATGAATTGCTCTTGAAAACAATTCTTTTCCTGATCCGGTTTCACCGGTAATTAAAACCGGAAAAGGAGTTGCTGATATCGCCTCCACGTATTGGAGAAGTGAATGCATTTTTTTATTTTTTGTCACTATCTCACTGAACGCTTCAGGATACTTAAGCTCGTTTCCGAGTAAATATTGTTTTAGTGCTTCGTTTTCACCGGTTAATTCTCTTTGCGCAATCGAATTCTTTATTGAAGTCAGCATTTTCTCTACATCAAAAGGCTTGACGAGATAATCGGATGCTCCCTTTTTCATGCACTCAACAGCTGTATCGGTATGATTAACAGCAGTAATCATGATAACTGGTGTTTCGGGACATTTTTCAATAATGACATCCAGCAGTTCCGTTCCACGCATATCAGGTAAATTTATATCCAGAATTATTACAGAAAATTCACATTTCTCCAGATAATTCCGTGTATCAGCACCACATGAACATGTAACAATATTTGTAATTCCTGCACCTCTGAGTTCAATGCTCATCGAATACAAAAATTGCTCTTCATCATCTACAATCAAAACCGGCATACGAGGAAACTTGTTATTTGTATTGATCATAATTCTTCTTTGACTTTTATCAATGGTAAAATAAGTTCAACGGTGGTACCTATTCCCGGTTCAGAATCAAAAATCAATTTGCCATTGTGCTTTATCACAATGTCATTTGATATTGAAAGACCAAGACCGGAATTCCCATTTTTCTTTTTCGTAGAGTATAACAGATCCATGATTTTTGGAAGGTCCTTTTTGTTAATTCCACAACCTTCATCTTTTATTATTATTTTAATTCTGGAATTATCTGTATCCAGTATTGAATTGATATTGATTTTCTGTTTCCTTGAAGTCAGAGCCTGTGCCGCATTTGTAATCAGATTGATCATGACCTGCTGTATCTGCTGCTGATCACCTTTTACAAAAGCATTTTTTGTAGGTTCCAGGGTAACATGCAACTTTTCCGTGCTTGACATCAAAATAACATTAGTAAATTCCATTGCTTTTTTGACAGCATCGTTTATCGAAAATTCTACAGATTTATCATTGGTATTCTTCTTGATGCACTCTCTTAACTGAGAACTGATGTTTTTTATTCTTTGCGACCCCTCCAGAATTCCATTCAATAACCGGGGGATTTCAGACCTGGCATCGCTGAATGAAAGCCCTGCTACAGAAAAATTCCCATTCTCTTGATAAAAATTATCCAGTACAGGAAGAATACTGTCCCATGCTTTTGATAATACCCTTGCATTTATGGCAATAAAATTATTCGGATTACCTATTTCATGCATTATCTCTGCACTCAGTACTCCGATTGATGCCATCTTATCTGCCGTTAATAAGCGCTCACGGTTTATTCGTAACTCATTTTCGATATTTTTATACTCTATTAATCTGGTAATTTCCTGTGAAGCAGCTTTTAGCAGAGCTTTTTCTTCGGACAGAAAAACTTTTTCAGATTCATCTTTTCGCGTATAGCCTACTTCCAGAAAACCCTTTTCTGTTTTCAGTTTTAAAGGAAATCTAATCGACTGTATTCTGACATCAGATTGCGGTTTTGACCATACATCAAGATCACCAGCTACGATTCTTGCATACGCTGCATCAGGCCATTGCATGGAGGGTGGTATTGTACAAACAATATCCTTCAAGATCTCTTCAAGAGTCAAGTTTGGTGAATGCTGAAGACTCAAAATATTACAAAGACAAGTTAATTCCTTGACTCTTTCCTGCAATTCCTTAAATAATTTTTGCTGTCCAATTTCTGCATTCACTCTCTCCGATATATCTATAAATGAAATCATTATATAAGCAGTCTTCTTCTCTTCATCAGTAAGCATGGTAGCTGATACCTGTACAGGAAATTCTCTACCGCCTTTTCCTATTGCTGTGATTTCACCTATCCACCCGCCTTTATCACGTAATTTCCGTTCGAACTTATCCTTTTCATTTTTAAACCGCCAAAAACATGACATATTCCTGCCGAGAATATCATCACTTGAATCATATCCCCAGATACCAAGAAATGCCAAATTAACATATAATACGGTATTATCCAGTCCGACAAATGCTATTGCAGATATAGATGATGATATTGCGGCTTCTGCAATACCTTCTTTTTTCATAAATATGCAATTGGAAGATTTATCCATTGTTTAAATGATTCTTTATGAATGATTCTAAAAACTATACGTTGTATTAAATACAATTACGTTCCGTATCAACATTTGTTGATGACACAAAATGCATTCAATAAATTAATCAACATTTGTTAAAATGATCATTAAGGCTGATTTACCTCAAGAATTTTAAATTTTGCAATACCGCCAGGTACTTTCCAGTCTATTATATCATTTTGACGATACCCTAACAGGGCTGTACCAATAGGGGCAAAAATAGATATTTTTCCTGAATCAACATCAGTTTCCCAGGGATATACCAGGGTATAAGTGGAGGTATCACCATCCTCAAGATCCAATACTTTAATTTTTGAATGCATGGTAATAACATTGGCTGGCAGTTGCTCTTTTGCAACAATTTTCCCTTTTAAAACCTCTTCTCTAAGCATACGACAATATTGATTATTTTCTAATGCTTTATCGTTCAGAAGACGTTTGATCTGTTCTACATCAGTATCTAAAAGAAGTAATTTTGGGATTTTTGTGTCTGTCATACCTGTCTCCTTTACATTGAAATATTAATGTTTCCAAAAATACGCAACTTTTGTGCCAATGAAGGTTGGTTTGGACGGACTGTTTTTTTGTGCTTAAAAAAAGTAAAAAGATAGTCCGTCCAAAAACTTGTAAAGGTTTTTGTATGATTATATTAAAGTTCTTTATAAAAATTTTTACAGACGCGTTTTGGTTATAGCCATTCTCACTTTACGTCTGATTCCTGCAAATACTTCGTTCTGTTTTGGTCATTATCACAAACATTATCAATATGCAAATCTTGCTGAGGAAATGGTATTGTAATCCCTTCAGCATCAAATCGCTTTTTGATATTTTCCTGCAATGCAAAATATACGTTCCAGTAATCAGCAGTCTTTACCCAGGGTCTCACTACAAAATCAACACTGCTGTCTCCAAGCTTTAAAACTCCTATGGTAGGTACAGGGTCTTTCAGAATACGGTTATCGCTTTCAAGTATTTTTGTAAGTACTTTTCTAACTTTATCAATATCGTCTTTATAACTTACTCTTGCAACTATATCGACTCTGCGCATCTCTTTTGCAGAATAATTAATAATATTGTCACTTAAAATCTTGCCGTTGGGCACAATGATTTCTCTGTTGTCGGGTGATTTCAATTTCATTGTGAAAATCCCGATCTCTTCAACTGTTCCGGCTGTTCCAGCACACTCAATGTAATTACCAGTCCTGAAAGGTTTGAATATGATCATGAGAACCCCGGCAGCAAAATTAGCCAGAGAACCCTGCAGTGCCATACCAACAGCAAGACCGGCTGCACCGATTACGGCAATAAACGATGTTGTCTGAATCCCGAGCTGACCTAGTGCAGCGATTACAAAAAACGCCAGAAAGGCAACATAGGTTATGCTTGAAGAAAATGATATCAGCATGGAATCAACATTCATTTTTGTCAATAGTTTCCTGATAATTGATCGGATCAGTTTTGAGGCAATCCAACCCAAAAACAGAATTGCCAGTGCTGCAATTATTTTGAAACCATAAAGTGTAACAAGTTCCTGTGCTTTTGCTACCAGATGCTCATAATTCATGCAATGCTCCTTTATATTATGAAAGTGGCTTCTCAAAAACGGCAATCTGTTATTTGATGCTGATAGTATTTGATAACATCAAAAACAACATCCTATTGAAACTGCTTATCAATAAAGAATACTGTTAAGGAAT
>JAAYEB010000436.1 GCA_012728995.1 Fibrobacter sp.
GAGACTTTGAAAAATCTGGTGTTGACAGTTATTGACGATACAATACCGGAAGACAGCGAAACTGTAGTGATTCACCTCAAAGCAAAAGATAACGTTTTAATTCCTGGAGAAATTACTACTCATATTTACACCATAATATCTAATGAGAGAGAAGTTTATTTTGAAAATACAGTATATACAGGTACTGAAGACTGGTCTGGAAATCACCATGGACGAATATGTGTATCATCAAATATGTTTACATCCTTAGATGTTTATTTTGAGATCGACCATAACTCTTCAAGCGCAGACTCTGGCAAGGATTATTTAATGCATACCAATAACAAAGTCTCTTTTGGTGATCTATGGAATAACGAACAATGTAAGTCTATAGGATTTGAATTTTTAAATGATGACACGATTGAGAATACTGAAAGGGTTGTTATCAAAATAACAGGCGTTTCTGATTATAAGAAAGCATATATAGGAAGAGATTCTATAATGACAATTTTCATTGAAGAACCAAATAGATAATGAAATTGGGTTTATGGAATCTTATTTGTTTTTTTAACAGTCGCTAAGGAATGGTAAAAGACTGTACTGTAATTTGACTATAATTAATATCCAAATAAATTTACGGGCTCCAAAGCCCGTAAATCAGAATTTTTAAAAAGTTCCGCAATTCCAGCCCCACATATTACCTTTGGCACTGGAAAACTCTATATAGATTCGTTCTCTGGGTATACCAAACTCCTTTTCACAAAAACTGCATAATGAATTGCTAAGACTGGTTGTTTGTGATTCACTCAAGCCTATGCTTTTACACTCTATAAACGCAAGCGGTTTATCACTACCTCCAAAAGTCATCGGCAGATTACATTCCAATGATGTCATAACATAGTTTTCCGGTTTACCGAGTATTTCGGCTGTGAATGATGAGAGCTTCTTTAAACTTTCCGATGATTCAAATATCTCTTTATTGGTCTGGATTTTTAAAAATGGCATTATAGACTCCTTTTGTGGCTAATTTTTATGTTCATAACTTTGTATGAGAGAGTTATGCAGTTATATAATAAAATGATCAAAATTTGGTAATAATTCAACATTTGTTTAAGAACTGCTACGAAAATGATAATCACACTATTTATTGTTTTCTGAGCCGTTTAGAGTTCTTTTTCAAAAAAAAATGCACAAATGTGACGAAGATCACATTTCAGAACCGGTTTTTGTATTATTTTAATTTTTAATCAATCTTTCTGCTTCAGGTTTTACCTCACCTGAACACTTTTTAAGATGTCGGGGGATTGGTTAATTATCAAAATAGCACACATAAGCAAAGGACATTAAGATGCTTCTTCGCCGCGATCAGGTTCCATTTCCCAATAACCCTGCCTGCAAACAGTGCGCGAACAAACCCTGCCATCTGCTTTTTGCCGGACCGGTATACCCCGGAAAGATTATTTTTGTTCACCGCTCAAAATTTGTACGACTTCCCTGCTATGCGCCTTCATTGGAAGAGGAAAATGTAAACAAAAAGGAACCTGCCCCACTTACCGATGACCTCGAAGTAATTACCGGACAGCTTGAGATCAGTAACACCAGATGGGAACACACTACAGATGAACTGAAAACAGATTCCGCAGACAAGGCAGTTATTGGTGATTTAATAGAAC
>JAAYEB010000437.1 GCA_012728995.1 Fibrobacter sp.
ATATGATTACCTGAAATAGTAATATGCAATACTTTTATTTTCGTATTTAAGAAATCCTTTGTATTTATTCTCTTTATTATAATGTTCGTTCTTTTGCTCCTCCAAAAGAACGAACCAAAGAAAAGGAGTCCGGATAAGACAACCACACCCTGTTTGTACCTTTTCCTACACCGACAAGTTCAGGAAAAAGAAATTTCTGGATTCTCTCAGAAAGAAAAACCAAACCCACAATCAATCCTGGCAAAATTGACCTGTAATCACCAACCGTTTTAAAAACAATGCTTTGATTTTTTTTCATGGTCTAATAATTTTATATAATTCCCGCCCCCATGACTATTGCAATAAGAAATAACATTATCGCCACTAATACCTGAACAAACCTTAAAGTTATCTTTTTTAGCAATTTATTTCCGATAAATGCTCCGATTATTGCTGCAAGTGTTGCAGAGATTATTAGTATCAGATGTTCATGCAGGTTTGCTTCTTTAAACCGTGAAGCATAGACTGAAAGTCTTGTAAAGTCAACCAAAGATGCAATAATAACACCTGTTGCGATATATCCTTCTTTGGATAATCCGCTTTTGATAAGAAATGCACTTCTGACAGCACCTTGAATTCCAGTCAATCCACCAAAAAATCCACTGAGAACCCCACCCAGAGCGAGTTTATTCCTGCTGAACTGAACTTTTTGTACTGACGGAAGAATTTCAAGCAAAGAAAAGATAATTAACAGTATGGCTATTATAAGTTTTACAGGGGTAATTTCAAAATTCCTGTCCCAAAATTGATATTCAACAAGAGAAGGCATCTTCGTTATTCTGAGTAACAACCATGCACCTGCAAATGATGCAAGAATTGCAAGAATGCCAAACTTTAACAGAACCTCTTTATCTGCCCTTTTCCCGACAAGTGACATTTTAAACAGGTTATTTGAAAAATGAACCACTCCTGTTAACGCAATTGCAATTTCAACTGGAAAAAATATTGCAAAAACGGGCATTAAAATCGTTCCAAGTCCAAATCCGGAAAAAAATGTTAAGATGGCTGTCAGAAAAGCCACTATTGAGATGACTATTATTTCCATTCCATTATTTTAATTTTAAACAAATTTGATAATAGTAAAGTTCATACATTCATTACATTTGTTGCTGTAAATGAGAAATATCAGTAATGAAAGAAAAAATCATTGAAGCCAGA
Organism: Fibrobacter sp.; assembly: GCA_012728995.1. Lineage (GTDB taxonomy): Bacteria > Fibrobacterota > Chitinivibrionia > Chitinivibrionales > Chitinispirillaceae > JAAYEB01. The sequence continues at coordinate 1,198 of JAAYEB010000437.1, forward strand.
AACCTTACAAAAAAATATGATGACTTCACTGCTGTCAATGATATATCATTCCAGGTAGAGAAGGGTGAAATATTCGGACTCCTGGGTCCCAACGGGGCAGGCAAAACCACCACCATTAATATGCTTACCGGAATGGCAAAAATCTCTGCAGGGAAAATATATTATGATGGCATCGATCTAACCAAAAACATGAAAAAAGCCCAGGAAATCATTGGTGTTGTTGCCGATGAAAGCAACCTTTATGATGAAATGAGCGGATATGATAACCTGTGTTTCTGCGGTTCACTGTATGGTCTTTCAAAAACCGAAAGAGAGAATAAGGCAAAAGATTTGCTGAATATTTTCCGCTTAAATGAGGCAGGAAACGCGAAATTCAAAGCCTATTCGAAAGGAATGAAACGAAAACTTACCATAGCTGCTGCTCTGATTCATAATCCACAGATATTATTCCTGGATGAACCCACTCCCGGAATTGATGTTGCAAGTGCCAGACAAATAAGGGATTTAATTAAAACATTAAATGAAAAAAATACTACCGTTTTTCTGACTACCCATTATATAGAAGAGGCAGAACGACTTTGTGACAGGGTCGCTTTCCTGAACAAGGGTAAAATCATCATGATCGATACGGTTAATAATTTAATTAATGCAGCAAAGGATGAAAATCTAATAGAAGTTGTTTTAAAGGAGAAAATAAGTGAAAAAGTACAGTTCGCATTAAAGCTGAATGAAGAATTCCCTTATGTAAATTGTAGTTTTAAAAACGACGATACGCTTAATATTATCAGCAGCAAGCAGATTGATATCTCTCCAATCGTCAACCATTTATCCTCTCAAAACAAATTTATTATTGAAGCAAGATTACACAGACCATCACTGGAAGATGCATTTGTAAAATGGACAGGCATAGAAATAGATCTAATGAAGAAAGAAAAAGAGAAGAAATGAAGTAATATTTATATAAAGTTATGAAACAGAGTATTGCATTTTGGAATATCCTTTTAAAGGATATGAAAAATTACTACCTGAAACCACCGAATATCAGTTGGGGTATTGTCTTCCCGTTTGCATGGATGCTAATGATGTTTATAAGGACCAGAACGGTATTTAATATTGAAGAAGTATTCAGTGGTATTGTGGCAATGTCCATTCTGTTTGGAACAACTTCCATGCTCTCTGTTACCATAACATTTGAAAGGAAATCACGCTCTTTTGAGAGATTATTATTGGCACCAATCAGAATGGAACTACTGATAACGGCAAAAATTACAGGAGCTATATTGTTTGGTATTTTCAATAGTATCATTCCCGTTTTGTTCTCTGTTCTGTATTTCAAAGCTGCTGTAGCTGACTGGACAATGCTGGTAACCGGAATAATTTTATTGTCAATAATCTCAACGTTACTTGGTTTATTTATATCCGTTTCTGCAAAAGAAGTTTTTGAAGCACAAACCTATTCAAACTTCTTTCGTTTCCCAATGATTTTCTTATGTGGACTGTTTATTCCAATATCTGCTTTACCTGTTTTAATTCAACCTTTATCTTATTTATTGCCTGTTACATACGGAGTCGATATTTTAAAATATTCAATAACAGGCGATAATGCATTATCCATAGTCCTTGATTTAGCTTTTGTTATAACCTTCTGTTTCGTTTTATTCTACTCCAGTTTATTTTTCATTAAAAAGAAATGGATAATATGATAAATAAACGGTATTAAACCAAATCCTTCTCGTCCACCAAAGCGAAAGCAAGGGAGGATTAAAAATCTGTATTCACAGCTATAACAATACTGATATCCGGTGAACCCTGTTACTTTATAATTATTATTTCATATATTTCTGTAATAATAGAAACCATCTGTTCCGTAAACCAATACTTTCAATTAAACTAAAAACACATGACGAAGAAAATTCAACTATCCAAATATTCCATTAAGTCGAACTTTTCCGGTAAAAATCATTACGATCTGGTTATTATAGGAGCAGGTATAAGCGGACTATCAACAGCTCTGATGTGGATGAAAAATACCAGCGGAAAAAAAACACTTATCCTTGAGAAAAATGATTACGCAGGAGGATATAACACTGCATTTC
>JAAYEB010000438.1 GCA_012728995.1 Fibrobacter sp.
AATCTATAACTATTTTCAATTTTTTTTGCTAAAATATTTATTTCATTTATATTGATTATCTTTTTTGATGTTTAAATACAAATTAATGTTTCGCCCATGACTCAAAAAGCGTATCCTTTAATTTCTTAGATATCGCAATATCTTTAGTTATTTCTTTTAATGTACCTATAATTTCATGATAATTTTTATCACCATTTGAACAAAATATTGTATTCTCAAAATAATATGACCTCAAAACATCTTGGTACTCAATACGGTAAGAACAAGTTCCCATTCTTGATATTTTCACAGGCGAAAATAATGATAGATTATTGAATAGTATATTAGCTTTTTTTGTTGCTATTTCAGATAGTTTATCGAAAAATATAATTTTAACCCCATCACTTGATGGATACACCATATCATTAACTATCTCAAAATTTCCTACTGTCATTTTAAATATAATATTAAATTCTCCTGAATATTTTTGTGCTATTTCAATCGCCATTGGCCTGTTTTCTTCACCTGAAAAGAATGTTACACGAAAAATTGATTTATATCTCAGATATTCTTCAGGGTTAGGACGATAGTTTCGAATATCACGATTACCTAACAAAATATCTTCTGTTCGCAACATAGTCGATATACTTTCATTGATTGCAATTGAATCCAACAAAGGATTCTTTTTTGCTTGGGCATACAGGTTAGTGCTAATTATTACAAGTAATCCAATATTTATTAAAAATCTATATTTCATATATCCCTCCAACTTAACGTACCCAAAATGCTCGTACTCCATCGAATCCCATTACACTTACATACGCACGTGATACAGCATATATTTTTGCATCGGAAGATAGAATACCACTACGAATTTGACCTTGCAACAAATTTTTATCAGATGTGCTTAGCCAAGGATATTTATGATGAAAATGAGCCAGATTGCGAGTGTAACCTTTGGGGATTGGTTCGAAGTTTGAACCTGCAGGTGTGAAATTGTCTGCTCCATCCACAGGCATCCAAGTTTGCATTTTTCCGCCCTTGACATCAGTGCCTTTTGTATAAACAAATTTTCTTGACTCATAAACACTCAAACCGCTTTTATTTACCATTTTGTCTGTTGGGTTCAAAGCTTCATTTTCACAAGGAACAGCCACCTCATTTTCAAATTTTGCACGCCATTCTTTTGGTGGATCGATTTGATTACCCATTTTACCCCAAAACTCTTTCTCTGAATTAACACCAAGTTCACTTTGGGCCCCTTGTAAGTGATTAGATTTTGCCAAATTCTCAAAATAATTCCCTGCAGCTCCTATCATTCCCATTGCAGTTATCATAGTACCGGCCAATAACATCGGGTCGTCCCAATTCCACTTACCAGGATTCAAAGAACCTTGAGTTATTGCATTTCCAACATACCATTGTGCAGCAGTATTTATAAGTGACCATATAAACTGCCCATCAGGATCAACAGTATTAACCGGGCTGGTAGAATAACCGTAACGGTAAAATAACTGCTCCTTTGGATCTACACTTAACCATACACCCACATCCGGGTCATAAACTCTCGCACCAAAATGATAAACCTGAATCCCTGCAACTCCATTAGCACTATCCTCCCCCTCCGTATCAAACTCCTTCCCCGTAAACTTCTCTCTCGCAGGAATTTCCGGTGCGTTTGCAATGCTGTCAAGAGGAATCATTGCCCCGTATGCCTGATAAGCCACAGCTTCTGTTATCTGATCCTGGCTGTTTATTACCATTCTCGTTGAACCTAAGTGATCTTTTAAGTAATAATCGTAACTGTACTCTACTCCACTGTCTCCATAAGTCTGAAATATCCTGCCGTCTCCGCCGATTGAAACAGATTCCAGGGAGAATGAACTTAATCACGTAAAATGAATACGATATGGTTTTACATATAAAATATACATTAAGAAATGGTTATGTTGCCTTTTTAATCTATTATTTGGTTAGCAGTGCCACAAGCTAGACTGTGCCCGAAATATTGGACACACCAAGAAGTAATATAATTTTATTATTGGAGGTGTTCATGACAAAACAAAACAGAAGGAAATACGATTCTTCATTTAAACGGGAAGCTGTTCGTATGGCCGCCCAATCAGATAAACCAGACCGGCAGATAGAAGAGGATCTGGGTATATTTCAGGGTGCCATACATCGATGGAGAGAAGAACTTAAAAAAGATCCTGCAAATGCCTTTCCAGGTACGGGACATCAGACTTCAGTAGAATAAGAAAACCGTCGGTTAAAAAAAGAGCTAAATGATGCAGTTATGGAAAGGGATATATTAAAAAAAGCTATAGCCATTTTTTCAAGAACACAGAAGATAAATTCCAGTTTATGAAAGATCACCGTTTTGAGTTTTCTGTGGAAAAGATGGCAAGAGTACTCGATGTTTCAAAAAGCGGTTACTATGCCTGGATGAAGCGTCCTATCAGTACTCGGAAAAAGAATCAGATACGCTTTGATGCTGATGTTAAAGCACTTTTTGAAGAAAGTAAACAAACATATGGCAGTGTAAGGCTGACAAAGGGATTGGTTAAAAAAGGGTACGGTAAGAACAGAAAAAGAGTATTTAGAAGCATGATACGTCAAGACCTGAAATCAAAGCGACATAAGAAATTCAGAGTTTGTACAACAGATTCCAAACATAATTATCCTGAGATGGTCGACTTTTTTTGACAGTTTCCCATCTTATTTTAAGTGGTCTTATCCGTATTG
>JAAYEB010000439.1 GCA_012728995.1 Fibrobacter sp.
TATGAGCTACTACCTGAATACCTGATAACTGGTTATTTTCCCTGATCATACGTGTTCTTACCTCTATCCACACATTTTCCCCATTGAGTGTGTGGGTAAGTAATTCATAAGGTTCAGAATATGTATGAACAGGCTGTTTTTTATTACTGATTTCAGTAATCAGGGAATGGAATGACGAATCGATCAGATCCAGAAAATGTATTCTGGAAATTTCTTCTGAAGAATACCCGAATTTAGTCAAAGCAGACTTATTGGCAGAAATAAAATAACCATCAAAAGATATTGTAAATATGTAATCTGTTGATTCTTCAAAAAGTTTACGATATTTCCGTTCACTTTCACGTAAATGCCTGACTTTTTGGTAGTCAAGTGAATCTTTCAGTTCACATATTTTATTTTGTGCTTTTTGCAGTTCGATAAGCAGTTTTTCACATGTATCTTTACTCATACCTATTCCACCGTTTAGAAATGTTATTTCAATGATTATGTGGTGTGTTTATTTGTTACAGTTCCAATTAAATCCATGAGATTATAATTGCCGACTTCTTGAAGCACCTAATTTGCTGCTTAAACTTTAACAAACCTTGATACAGTATTGATTCTTGATCTGATGCAAACTGATAGATGTTTTTCTCCCCGGCTTACAAAAAGAAAGATTTAAAAAAAGTTTAATGTACATTATCAAATTAAAAAATCGGATAATATGTCAATTATATCCGAAAAAAAATAATTCCAAGTGGTACCTCTTAACTGGTTTAGAATCCATAATCAGCGTAGTGAAAATAAAACTTGATTTTGAGGTAATTTTGCTGGTTTTGAAATTCATAATAAAGGACCTTTTGAAGGTATTTAAAAATTCATCCCATTGTACAAAAATATGCTCTGCTTTTTGCATGTGTATTTTAATTATCCGCTAAAAGGAACGAAAGAGAGTTTATGAGAAGATACCATAATTACTCAACAACGTACATAGCTCTGGCCGGTTTTTTTGCAGGATTTGTAATACACTACACATTACAAAAAATATATTCTAAACCTCAACAAGTGGATAATTTAAAAAAAACTAATATTGTAACTAATAAAGCGCTACTATGGACCATCATTTCTTCAATTATTAAGTCCTTATCTGAATTATTAATTATTAAAACCAACGAAATGGCTGGAATAAGAGGATAAAAACATATGGAATTTATTTACAATACCATATTAGGAAATATTCAAGAAGGATTTTATTTGCCGAAGCCCGGAATCGAACCGGGACAGTGTTGCCACCGCCAGATTTTGAGTCTGGTGCGTCTACCAGTTCCGCCACTTCGGCTTAAAAAAACCTAAATTAATATTTATCCTGCAAAATAGCAATACAAACTAAATATCTGACAGATTATATATCGTTTTCCGGATCTGGAAAAGACCACGATTCATCTTCTGATTCAGAATTATCTGAAAAATCTTCTGTATTTTGTTTTGAATTCTCACGAGAGTTCAATTGTTCTATAGTTTCTTCGATTATACAGTTAGCATTATTTTCAAGGTATTCACAAATCTCATCAATATCAATTTCTCCATTATTTTTATAATATTCAAGAACAGATAAACCTGTCGATATTATTATGCTATGTACAAGATTCTCGTCATATAATCTGCAATGTTTACTTCCCATGATCATCCTTTTCGTTTACGGAAGATTTAATCTATTTCCAGTAATATTTATTCAGCCAAAAATTTTCATCACATTAATATTCCATTAAATCTGTTTTATCTAACATTCCCCCTTTTTCTTTGTTTTAAACCTGCATATTCCACGATAAAATGAATAATTTATCAATAAATGGCCTTATCAGATAGTTTTTTATCCCACAGTATTATAACTATTTATATTTTTTTCTTCAACATCCCTTTATGTGCTAAATTATACTTGCATATAACAGAATGGTCAATATGGTTATCTGAAGCGTTTTTATTTTTCATCTTTTCCTGTATATATGTATTTTTAGTTTTTATGAATAAAATTGCAGATTTCAACGATCTCCCCTTTTCTCCCAAAAAACTTGCTTTTTCTTCTGAAGGATATTCGCTTCAATTTTTTTGTCCTGAAAATCCGGATATTGTACTTGATAGTATAAGTGATAGCGATTATAACAAAGATCAGTTTCTTCCATACTGGGCTCAACACTGGCCTTCAGCACAACAGTTTCTATCCTATATCTTACAGTATCCTTTCAAAACAGATATTGAGGTGTGCGAACTGGGATGCGGGCTGGGTGTATTATCGACAGCTTTTATGATTCGTGAATGCAAAACTTTTTCTATTGATATTTCCCATCATGCATGTAGATATTCACATCAAAACATAATGTTAAATGGTTGTATTCCTAAAGTACTGTGCAGTGACTGGCGCAACATCGGATTAAATAAAAGGTTTGATCTTATTGCGGCTTCAGACATTATATACGAATCCAGATGGATAGAACCTGTTCTTTCATGTATAAATTCAATGTTGTTGCCTGATGGTAAAGCATGGATTGCAGATCCTTGCAGGCGGTACTGGGATCCTTTTAAAATGCGTGCCAAAGAGCTCGGATTTATCCTAAGAACTCTTAAATACGAGAAAGTTACAGAAAAAAAGATGGAAATAGAGATTCTGGAACTGTCGCGTGGAAAAAACCGTCTGCTTAATCAGGTGTTGTATTGATTTAATAATAAACAGACGTTTATTAATGATTCTACACAATTGGAACATTACTTGCATTATAAAATGTCGAATTTGACACTTTTTATTTAATCAGACCAAGAGATTTCATTTGAAATTCATGCTAATCGTTTTTTTTGCGGTTTGAAATATTACTATCTGGATCTAATGAATTAATTGCGGTAAAACTTTTTCCAAAGAGTATTTTATAAACCTGAAAACATGGATAAATACAATCAAACCAGTTTGCAGCTTTTTGGAAACTCTTCTTTTGATGATCTTCTGTCTACCAAAGGGATCAGAAAGCTGTCAATAAGACTTAATCCACGCATGATGAAAAGCTGGAATGTAAAAATCAGTAATCTTACAGGTTCACGGATACTAAATGTCCCTGCCTTTATGGAAAAAGCTCCGGATGAAATTAAAAAAGCTCTTATAGAATGGGCACTTTTGCCTTTATGTAAATTTGGAAAAAAGAAAAAAAAAATTCAACCATTAAGATCACGCCTTGAAAACATTATTCATCAATACATAAGCAGCCAGCTCTTTGTAACTCAAAAAACATCAACTATTAATCCTCAATCTCTTCAATTCAAAACCAAAGGTAACCGATATGATCTAACAAAAGTTTTTAACAAAATCAATTCTCAGTATTTTGAGAATACGATAAAAGCAATCGTCCGATGGGGTTCTTATGCTTCAACAACTTCTTATCAAACAACAAAAACAGACAATAATGGCTCTAAATTTCATCTTATAACTATTGCGGGTGTATATAATCATCCGGATGTTCCCGGATTTGCCATTGAAGCTGTTATGTATCATGAAATGCTTCATATAAAAATACCACCCTATAAAAAGAATGGAAGAAATGTTATACATGGACCTGAGTATAAAATGGCTGAAAGAAAGTTTCAGTTCTACAACGAGTGGCATCAGTGGGAAAAACTTTATCTTTTTAATCTGGCAAAACAGATGCGGTCAAAGCATAAACGCAAATTTTAGAAGGATTATTTAACCAATCTCTGTGTTTTCCAGCCAATATGGAGAAATTAATGGAAAAAATTGAATCACCTCATAACAATGATCGTTACAGACACCTTTCTTCAGAAGAAAAATCGATTCTGATAAAACAGGGTAATTATGCTCAGTCGTGGGATTCTATCATGGTTGCAGATGAATTTATCCCTGATCATGTTTCCAATTGTCGTTTTTTTGGAAATATTAAAATTGGAGCAATTAAAAAGGGTTTTTTGGATCGATCTGGCTTTTCGATACCTTTAGGTTTATACAACAGCACCTTCGTAGATTGTACAATAGGTCATTTTGTTGCAATAAATAACCTTCAATATTGTTCACATTATGAAATAGGTCATGAAGTTCTTATTCATAATGTAGGAGAGCTTGTATCCTCTTCTTCTGCAAAATTCGGAAACGGGATTTCAAAATGCGGTGATTATTCCTGTATTGATCTCATTAATGAAAATGGAGGACGTGCAATAATTCCTTTTGATGGAATAATTTGTCCGGATGCGTTCTTATGGGCAAAATATAGGGAAAACAAAGATTTTATTAAACGTCTTGAACAGATAACAGATACAACCTGTTCTGTTTATTACGGTTTAAACGCCCAAATCGGAAGCGAATCGGTATTACGCAATATAAAAAGTATTCGTGACAGCAAAATTGGTAAAAACGCCATCATAGACAGTGCTGAGGTTATACTTAACACTACTATACGCAGTGATGATATCGAATCATCATTTATTGGAGCTGGCGTTCAATTGCGGAATACATTGATCGGTTTTGGTAACAGTATTGACTCTGGTACACAGTTAAATTCAGTTGTTACCGGCAACAATGTATCGACATCTCAATGTGCAAGGATAATGCACTCTTATATTGGAGATAATTCTGCTATCTCCTGTTGTGAAATTGCTCATTGCCTTTTATTTCCATCTCATGCACAGCATCATAACAATTCCTTTCTCATTGCATCTGCAATTGGCGGACAATGTAATATTGCTGCTGGTGCAACCATTGGTTCCAATCACAATTCAAGGGTTAATGATGGTGAGATATGGGCTTCACGTGGTTTTTGGCCAGGATTGTGTACCAGTCTCAAGCATAACAGCAAATTCGCTTCGTACACAATGCTTGTAAAAGGTGACTATCCATCAGAACTGAACATTCCCTTTCCTTTCAGTTTGGTCGTAAATAATATATCCAGAAACTGTCTTTTATTATTCCCTGCATACTGGTTTTACTGTAACATGTATGCGTTAATGCGAAGCCGCCTGAAATTCAGTAAACGAGACAAAAGAATTCACAAAGACCAGATAA
>JAAYEB010000440.1 GCA_012728995.1 Fibrobacter sp.
ACGGAATATTTACGGAATTTTCTATATGACCTGCCAGATATGCTTCTTCACTTCTGACATCAACAACAACCAGTCCGCTTTTGGTAAGGTTGGATTCCAGCCAGTCTGTACTTACAAGATAGTCCTGTAGTTCTACCGCATTTGGGTCTTCCATATCGTAATACATAACCCATTCCTGAGCAGACCCGTCATAAATTTTTACATTCGTATAATCAAGAATCTGAGTTAACGCGAACCATACTGTGCTTGCATATCCACCCACACCGCAATAAACAATGATTTCTTTATCTTTGTTGCTGCCAACTACATCACTTGCGATACCCTGTATAGCAGATTCTGATTTATATGTTCCGTTTTCTGTCCACAATGAAGGTGCCGGCAAAGAAACTGCATTTGGGATATGTCCTGCTTTGTCTGAAAACGGTTCAATTATTTCGCCCGAATAAACTTCTGCATCCCTTGCATCAACTATAGTCACAGTTTCAAGATTATTATTAACGTACTCAATATCTACAAACATGCCTGCATTTGCATCCGCAGTAAAAGTTGCAGGTGTAATTTCGGTAGTTTCAGTTGTAACCGCTTTATTTTCATCAGCCCACTTATCATAACCGCCATCAAGGATAGCGAAATTCTCAAATCCTGCATAGGCAAGAGTAAGCGCAACTCGTGTAGGTCCAGCCAGAGCGTAAGGATCGGTTTCTGAAGGAAGTCCGCATACGAGAACTATACTGCTGTTGTTTGAGATACCCTTTTCACCCATTGCTGTTGAAAAATCTGTATTATCAGGCAGTTCAACAAGCAGGTCCCCTTTCATTGCAGCCCAGGCGCTAACCGGTGCAAACGGAATATTTACAGAATTTTCTATATGACCTGCCAAATATGCTTCTTCACTTCTGACATCAACAACAACCAGACCGCTTTTGGTAAAATTGGATTCCAGCCATTCGGTACTTACAAGATAGTCCTGGAGTTCTACCGCATTTGGGTCTTCCATATCGTAATGCATAACCCATTCCTGGGCAGACCCGTCATAAACTTTTACATTCGTGTAATCAAGAATCTGTGTTAATACAAACCATACTGTGCTTGCATATCCACCAACACCACAATAAACTATGATCTCTTTATCTTTATCGCTCCCAACGACATCAGTTACAATATCCTGCATATCAGATTTTGATATATATGTTCCTTCTTCTGTCCAGAATGAAGGCGCAGGCAAAGAGAGTGCATTTGGAATATGTCCGGCTTTATCTGCAAACGGTTCTATTACTTCGCCCAAATAAACTTCCGCATCCCTTGCATCAACAATAGTCACTGTTTCCAGATTATTGTTAACATATTCAATGTCTACAAACATGTCTGCATTTGCATCTGCATCAAAAGTTGCAGGAGTAATTTCAGTAGTTTCAGTTGTAACCGGTTTATTTTCATCGGCCCATTTTTCATAACCGCCATCGAGGACTGCGAAATTTTCAAATCCTGCATAAGAAAGAGTAAGTGCAACTCGTGTTGGTCCTGCCAGAGCGTATGGATCTGTTTCCGAAGGAAGTCCACATACAAGAACTACACTGCTGTTATTTGAGATGCCCTTTTCACCCATTGCAGTTGAGAAATCTGTGATATCAGGCAGTTCAACAAGCAGGTCCTCATCCATTGCAGACCAGGCACTAACGGGTGCGAACGGGATATTCACAGAGTTTTCTATATGACCTTCCAAATATGCTTCTTCACTTCTGACATCGACAATAACCAATCCGCTTTTAGTAAGATTCGAGTCCAGCCAGTCTGTACTTACAAGATAGTCCTGGAGTTCTACCGTATTTGGGTCTTCCATATCGTAATGCATAACCCATTCCTGAGCAGACCCATCATAAACTTTTACATTCGTGTAATCAAGAATCTGAGTTAACGCGAACCATACTGTGCTTGCATATCCACCAACACCGCAATAAACAATAATTTCTTTATCTTTGTCGCTGCCAACAGCATCACTCACAATATTCTTAATCTGAGTTTTAGTTTTATATGTTCCGTTATCGGTCCAGAATGAAGGCGCAGGCAAAGAAACTGCATTTGGAATATGTCCGGCTTTATCTGCAAATGGTTCTATTACTTCGCCCGAATAAACTTCAGCATTCCTTGCATCAACAATAGTCACAGTTTCCAGATTATTGTTAACATATTCAATATCTACAAACATGTCTGCATTTGCATCTGCATCAAAAGTTGCAGTAGTAATTTCAGTAGCTTCAGTTGTAACCGGTTTATTTTCATCTGCCCATTTATCATAACCACCATCAAGAATAGCGAACTTTTTCAATCCTGCATAAGAAAGTGTCAGTGCAGCACGAGTCGGGCTGGCTAAAGCATATGGATCATCTTCTGAAGGCAAACCTGTTATCAAAACTACGCTGCTTTCATTGGAGATACCATTATCGCCCAGTGCATCTTCGAATTCAGAAATTTCTGGCAGTTCAACAAGCAAATCTCCATCATTCACAGACCAGGCACTAACGGGTGCAAACGGAATATTTACAGAGTTTTCTATATGACCTGCCGAATATGCTTCTTCACTTCTGACATCGACAATAACCAATCCGCTTTTAGTAAGATTCGAGTCCAGCCAATCTGTACTTACTACCTTACTTTTCAGTTTAACCTCCTCAGGTGGGTTTTCTTCTGGCGAAACCACATCATCAAGAAAGCAGTTAAGCCCGGTAAGGAGAATCGAAACGAAAATGACCCAGGACAGGAAGATGCTTTTTTTATCCATCACCTTACTCCTTTTTAATTGTGAGAGTGCTAATGGCATTAATTGTTTGAAATCGATATTTTATCATTGATTCTGTCGATAATATTTTATAGATTACTGGACCATTAATATTATAATATTTATAAGAGTATGTTAAACCATATAATATAAAGTAATATAGTAATATTATTATTAATATGCCATTTGTTCAAATAAATCAGTTTTTAATTAATAATTTTTAAACAAACAAAACTGTTCGTACCAATTGATATGTTGGCCTCTAATTTGTAAGAACGCCTCTGTTTTAATCATAAAAGCATTATCATCCGTTATAAACCTGCTTACCAGCGAGATAAAAACGCTGCCGATTAGTTGAAATCGTGCGTTATGATTATTGGTGAATATTATGACGCTGTATAACAGTTATCTTGAGTAAGTATTTTGGCAAGATTTGAATCTGTTTTTACCCTGGTATTTGAAAATTCATTTGAAATGATAATAGCTGCTGTAGATTTAAGGATTTTTGAATTTTTAGCCTAAACCATTTCAAACTGAAGTCTGTAGAGTTCATAATATAAACCTTTAAGATTCATAAGCGATTTATGATCTCCGCTTTCTGCAATTTTACCATTATTGATAACAAGAATACAATCAGCATGTCGTATAGTAGAGAGTCGATGTGCAATAATTATTGATGTGCGACCCTGTACCAGACGCGATATCGCATTCTGAATCAATATTTCAGTTTCTGTATCGATATTTGAAGTCGCTTCATCAAGTACCAGAATCGAAGGATCGAAGTAAAGGGCACGGGTAAATGCAAGTAGCTGACGTTCGCCGGCAGAAAAGGTTACTCCACGCTCCATAACCTGCTGCTCTATCCCCCTGCTCAAACCTTCCACAAGAATATTTGAGTTGGTCATGTTAATCACCGTATTAAATTTGTTTTCATCATAAACAGATCCAAGCGTTATATTCTCTTTTACAGAACGGGAAAACAAAAAAACGTCCTGCATGACAGTTGCAATATTTGAACGAAGACTGTTTAGCGAAACCTCATTGATATTCTTGTTATCAATTCGGATTTCACCCTTCTGCACCGGATAAAAATTACCCAGAAGGTTGATAATTGTACTTTTACCAGATCCGGTTTCACCAACAATTGCAATTGTCTGCCGGGGAGAAACACAGAAAGATACACCTTTTAACACCCACTCTCCAGGCACATACGAAAACCATACATCATCAAATACAATCTCTCCTCTGAAACGTGACTGTTTTTTTTGCTGAAAAAATTCTATACCTTCTTTTCGGGCAGAGGTCTTGAATACCGAAAGAATCTTCTCGCCAGCGGCTGTAGCACTTTGCAGGATGTCAAATTTTTCTGCCAGATCTCCAATTGGCTCAAAAAAACTGCCGATGTATACCACAAACATTACTACAAGTCCATAAGAGATCCGGTCGTTGAGGATAGCATGTGCACCAAAATATATTAAACTTGCAACCGCTACCCATCTGAATAAGCCAATCAGTGGTCTGAAAACCGCATATATGTGTACCTGACGAATATTCGCCCGGTAAACATCATTGTTAATTCTATTAAATTTTTGAAACTGCTTCAGCTCATTAGTAAATATCTGAATGATTCTTATACCCGAAATGCTTTCATTAAGAAAAGCATTAAGATCGGTTATTTTGGTTCTTATTACTCTGTATGCTTTACGTGCTTCATTACGAAAAACAACTATAACTGCAAAAAGTGGCGGAAATGTACAGCTTACAATCAAGGCAAGCCTGACATCAGTATAAAACATTACAACAATAACTCCGGACATTATTAGAATGTCCTGAAGCAGTGTTACAAGAACTGATGAAAACATTTCATTCAGCGATTCAATATCATGAGTAACCCTGCTGACAACACGGCCAACCGGATTGGAATCAAAAAACGGAAGTTCAAGAGAGATTATATGAGTAAAGAGATCTGTTCGCAGATCCCGCATCGCTTTTTGTGAAAGTTTCATAAGTGCGATAATTTGAAGATACGAAGCGATGAACTGAAGAATAAAAAGCACTATTACAATAAAGAAGTATTCTGACAACTTATTAATATCAGCAGCTCGAAGTGAAATCAGCTCCGTAGCAGTAAATGTTTCCCGAACGTCCTCACTCATCAGGTACATTGAATCTGCAAAAGCAAGAACCGCACCGTTATCAATAGATTTTCTGAATTTTGTCTCAAGTCTACCAGACAGTTGCGGAGATTCAATAAGTATATATTTTTTCCGGGAAAGAAATCCGGAATCAATCCATTGACGTATTTCGTCGGGTGGAAAAGAAGAAAGCATATTTTTAAAAATAAAAACAGTATCGTTACCGAGCTGAATCACCTTTGATGAAAAGGGAACATATTGCTTTTCGGGAGCGTTGGATAGCGAACCGGTGTATCCCTGTTTAATAATAATTTTATCAATTATCATCTTTGAAAGTGCCGGAACATATAGTGTCACCGCCGTAATAACACACATGTAAAGCAATGCCAGCAGGAAATAACCTTTATAACGAAAGATATACTTTAACAGTAGGATTATCACTTCTTTGTTAAACAGTTTCCCTTTAATTTCCGTTTCTTCATGATTGTAGTTCATAAAGTAGTTTCCTTTACCTTCTGCAATTCACAGAGCCGGGCATAGAAACCATCTCCTTTAATCAGATCTTCATGTGAACCAGATTCAGAAACCGATCCATTCTGCAAGACAATTATTTTATCGCAATTTTTAACTGTTGAAACACGGTGTGCAATAATCAGTGTAGTCCTGTTCTTTATAAGATTTGTCATATTAGTCCGGATCTCCCGTTCCGTCGCAGCATCAACAGCCGACAATGCATCATCAAGAACAAGAACCGGTGAATCATAAAGCAATGCTCTTGCTAATGCAATACGCTGTTTCTGTCCTCCAGACAGAGTAACTCCCCTTTCTCCAATTCGGGTATCATAACCTTTAGAAAATGTTTCAATATCATTGTGTACCGCAGCAATACTGGCAGCTTTTTCGATTGATTCCCTGGAAACATCCTTTTTGGCGCCAAAAGCAATGTTTTGAGCTATTGTATCAGAAAACAGAAATGAATCCTGGGGAACATAGCTTATTGAAGAACGAAGAACCTGAAGCGGTATCTGATTAATATCTGTGTTGTCAACGAAAAGACATCCCCTTTCTACCGGATAAAAATGGAAAAGAAGCGAAACAAGAGTTGTTTTTCCAGAACCTGGTTTTCCAATAATTCCCAGTGATGAGCCTTTTGGAATATGTAATCGTATCGAATTCAATACATTTTTACTTTCAGGCAAATATCTGAACGAAAGATTTTTAAAATTTATTTCACCATTCAATTCAGATTGCTTTGTGTCATCAGATACAACTTTTATATCCGGTTGGGTAGAGAGCAGTTTCAGAACCCTTTTTGAAGAAGCGATTCCTCTCTGAAACATACTATAAACCCATCCACTTGCAATCATAGGCCATACCAGAAGCTGGATATAAAAGTAAAATGATACAAACTCCCCGATCGTAAGCTGCTGAGCAATTACCATTTTACCGCCAAAGAAAAACAGAAAATTTATTGAAAGCGAAGCCATCAGCGTTATTGATGGAAAAATTAACCCCCATATTTTTACCAGCCTCAGGTTTTTGTGAAAGTAATCGGTGCAAAGTTGATAAAACCGCTTTCTTTCCAGAGCTTCCTGTGCGAAGCCTTTTATAACTCTTATGCCGGAAAAAACCTCCTGGGATGATGATGATATTTGTTCAAAGGATTCCTGAACTGCAGAAAAACGTTTCTGAATCAGTGAACCAGTTTTGGCCATCATTAAAACAATCAGGGGAAGTGGCAATATTGTAAAAAGTGTCAGTCTGGGACTGATCATGACCATAAACACCAACGACATAACACTGAGAAAAAGCGCATCAGCAAGCCCTATCAGTGCCATTCCTGAAGCCATTCGTATTGAATTAAGATCATTTATAAACAGTGCCATCAAGTTACCTGTCCTGGTCTTATCGAACCATGAACATGTCATTTTCTGTAAATGCCCAAACATATCGGAACGGATATTTTCTTCAATTCTTCTTGATGGTCTAATTACAAAAAGTCTCCAGAGAAATCTAAGGATAACCATTAACATGGCTGATCCGATAATCAATATAGTGTTTTGAAAAATCAGGTGCTTTGACGGTGTACTTTCTCCCAGGACATCCAGACTTTGTTGAATTATCCGGGGAATATATAACTGAACCAGATCTACGGCTATAAGTACAACAAACCCGGCTGTTATTGATACAAGATGTTTTTTAAGATACGAGAATAAAAAGCGGACAGCTTGCCTGGTGCTGATATCGTGCATGAATTAAAAATACCATTAGGTGAGTTTAATATGTGTTTTAAATTATTCAAGATAATCTGGCTCGCCGAACGCACCTTCTCCACGCGATGTTTGTTGTCCCCGCAAAATATGTCGGGGCCTCTCGTGGGCAGGTAGTAGCCTGTATCGGGTTTCAATGATTTCGTATTTTAGATCGCGAACTTTTTTTAACTTGCAAGGTATCTGCTTTGAACGTTTATCCTCCGTGGTAAACGCATTTTTCTATCCGAATATTGTTCAGGTCAGACAAATATCATATATTCTTTTAAAAAGGCTCATTCATTTTGAATCCTAAAAGGACACACATATGAAAACAGGATGTCATTCCATTATAATTACGGCTACAGTTTTAATATCTCTCACTTTTTCAGTTTTTTCTGAAGACACTTTAAATTTTTCTGAATCTGTAAAAGAATACAACGGTTGTTCGCACGAAACAGCATTATCAATAGAAAACGCACATGTAACTATCAGTGATAACTTGTTATATACATTCCTTTTCGATATTACTGGTCTCTCGGACTGGAATGCATGTAGCCAGACTGAAAGCAGATAACCGCCTTTTTTCACGAAATATTTTATTGCAGCAATTACGACTGCATATTACAGCTTGGCGTGTTAGCAAAAGGTTGAATTTGTATTCAGATCTATTACAAAGCAGAACAAAGTATGTGTTAAGGAAACTCAAATGAAAAATGATGTACGATGGATTCAACGCTTCTCCAACTTTAAAAAAGCACTGGCACAACTTACAAAATTTATTAAAAAACGAAATCTTAATGAGTTTGAAATACAAGGACTTATACAGTGCTTTGAATACAATTATGAATTGGCCTGGAACACAATAAAAGACTTCTATCAATCTCAGGGTGAAACAGATATTCAGGGAAGCAGAGATGCTTTCCGATTGGCATTTAAAAGAGGGTTGATAGAACATGGTGATGTCTGGATGAGAATGGTGAAAAGCAGAGCTTTGACCTCTCATACATATAATGAAGATGTTGCTGTTGAAATTACTGACGCAATTTTTAATCAATTTTATCCGGAGCTGATACATTTTCATAATAGAATGGTTAAAATAGAACAAAAAGAGACTCTTAAATGAATTTTGGCCTGAGTGATTCTTGTCTGAATCAAATTGTTTCTGTATTTAAAAAATTTCCGCAGATCGAGAAAGTTATCGTTTTCGGTTCACGTGTAAAAGGAAGCTATAAAAATGGCTCGGACATTGATTTGGCACTAACCGGCAGCATCGATCTTGAAACTCTTACAAAAATTGATTGTAAGCTGGATGATTTACTTTTACCTTATACTTTCGATATCGTGGCAGTTGATAAAATTGACAATCCTGATCTTGTTGACCATATAAACAGAGTCGGAATAATATTATACAAGAAAAAGTGATTGAACTTTAATTACCTTTATGCTGAAAAGCGTGGACAAAAATCTGTCTTGATCAGACAGATTACTAAAATTTCAATATTCAATTCAAATAAATTAAACTATTTTCACAAATTCACTTATTTCGGAATAATTATTGCGTTAACCCGTTTATTCCTGGATACATTTGATCTTATACAACATTTCCCGGATTCTACCAGCATAAATTGAGAAAACGAAAGAACAGAACTGGTTTACAACCAAAATGTTCATATTTAACCGGCATCCAGCAACATGCGAACAACCCGGTATGCCACAACATAAATTTATTGATTATCAGGAACCCCTGTCTACTTTGCGCGAAGAAAAAATTGATATCAAACTCAATCAGCATACTGTTTATCAGCTTGTTTAAAAACAGTTTTCGAGATACGCGGATATCGCGAAAAGAATCAAAAAAAGTAATTTTACCATTATAGGTAATACTTAAGGAAAACCATGGATGTCAGTATGTTTTTTTGTGGTGATGTAATGACCGGAAGAGGGATTGACCAGATTCTCCCTGATCCGGCAGATCCTGTTTTGTATGAGCCTTTCGTCAAAGATGCCAGGGATTATCGATACCTTGCGGAACAAAAAAACGGACCCGTTCCCGCGCCAGTTCCGTTTCAGTATATATGGGGACAGGCCCTGAATGAGCTGAACAGAAGAAAAACCGATCTGAGAATTATCAATCTCGAAACAAGTATCACCAGCAGCAATGATTATTGGAAAGGAAAAGGAATCAACTATAAAATGAACCCTCAGAATATTGCCTGTCTGTCTGGTG
>JAAYEB010000441.1 GCA_012728995.1 Fibrobacter sp.
ATGATCATCAAGATCACCTTCCGACCATAATTTGTAAATCTTGTCGTTTATTTCTTCAATGTGGATTCCTCGTTTTCTTAGCAAATCTTTCATTGCGTTTACAAAGTTAATATTCCTTTCAAATTTCTTTATCTGATTAACAAGTTCTTTACCTTCATCTGGCTTGAAAGAGTATTGTTCGAGTAACCGGTCCCGACCTGAATGCAACCGTTTTGAAACGATTGAAACTTCATTAACTATTTTCTGAATTAAGCTGTTCAATTCAATTTCAAATTTCTGGTAATCTGAATACTCTTCAGTAACAAATTCATGTATTCTGGATTTATATTTTTCGAATACTTCCTGAGCAGAATGAACAATATTGTTGAAAATCCCCATTCCTTCATGAAAAATTCGTGCAAGCACCTCATGAGCTGTACCGTTAATAAAAGGCACATGGATTATTATTGGCCCTTTCTGACCTATTCTGTCAAGTCTTCCGATTCTTTGTTCAATAAGTTCAGGATTTGCAGGCAAGTCAAAGAGAATCAAATGATGCAGAAACTGGAAATTCCTCCCTTCACTTCCAATTTCTGAACAGATTAAGATTCGGGCGCCATCATCTTCAGCAAAATAAGCTGCATTGCGATCCCTCTGAATCAAAGTAAGGCCTTCGTGAAAAACAGCAGTTTTTACCCGTATTTCCTTTTGTATGGCTTTATCTATTTTCTGAACATCTGAACTCGCGCTAATAAGGAGAAACTTATCTTTTTTATGCATTTTTAACAGTTTGACAATGAATTCAATTCGCGGATCAACTTTCATATCAATCGGATTTTCGATCTGTTTTAAGAATTTCTTATATGATTGGTTATATTCATGACGAATCTCTGGCGAGACTTGCAAAGGTATAACATTAACGGTACGCTGTGGAAATCCACCAACAGATGATCTGGTATTACGAAACATCACCCGACCAGTACCATAACGATCGATCAACTGATTTACTGTTTGATCATTTGTTACTGAAACATCCTCTGCCGGTGTAATTTTAGATTTCGCAGCCTTGCGAGTCTGTGGTAATAGAGAGAACAAAAAAGCCTTTTCTTGTTCATTCAGAGTTTTCTTTTCTAATAACCTGCCTGTAAGAGCTGCAATTCTCCCATAGCCTTTCGATTCCTTCTTGAATACTTCAAAATTTTCGTAACGTGAATGATCGAGTAATTTTAGATGAAGAAAATGGTTTTTTTCACCAAATTGCTGAGGAGTTGCAGTCAGCAAAAGCATATCACGTGTTTTCCCGGAAAGGTTTTCCACAAATGGATAGAGAACAGAATTTTCAAAAATATGATGAGCTTCATCAATAATTAAAAGATCCCATTCGGCTTCAATTGCGTACTGTTGCAGTTTTTTTGAATTAGCGATAAAATTTACATCGGAAATAATCAATGATTCGGAAAGAAACGGATTATTATCCATCTGGAAAGATTCAAAAAACTCTTTGTCAAATATTTTAAACAGTGTGTTGAACTTGCGGAGCAGTTCAACAAACCAGATATGAATCAATGATTCCGGAAGTAAAATCAAGGTACGGTTTGCCTGCCTCTTTACCATAAGATTGTGAAAAATCAAACAGGCTTCAATGGTTTTTCCTAATCCAACCTCATCAGCAAGCAAAAACCTTCTTATATGCCTTGAAGTCACCTGTTTTGCAATATACAATTGATGTGGTATGAGTTCGATTCTACCTCCAGTCCAGCCCCGAACCGGAGATTTATTTATCTCATTTCTGAGTTTAAGTATCGCATATCTGAGATTAAAATCAGAAATTGAATCAGTATGCCCTCCTAACAATCTATCAAGAGGTGTTGTAAGTGTAACTGTATCACAGATCTTATTTTCTTCAATATCACCCATATCTGTTTTATAAATTATTAATCCTTCATTTTCGACCAATGATTTGACTGTCAGGTTATGGTTATCACTAATACGAATCGTATCACCTTTCTGAAAAACAACTCTTCTCAAAGGGGCTGTGTCTATAGCATACTGACGCAGAAGTGAGCCACCATGAAAAGAGATTGTAATTCGACGATGGTCTACTTGAGTAACTGTTCCAATGCCCAGTTCCGGTTCCATTTTACTAACCCATCTTTGACCGATTACGATTTTATGGATACTTTTTTTGGATTCAACAGTTTCATTATATGACATATGCATTGGGAATTCGTCATTATCCAGCCATCCTGACTTTCTTCTTTTTGTCAATTTGAGCTCCAGTTTTTTCAGATTAAATTTTAACCGAGATTAAATCTGAACAGAAATGTTCTAAATCAGTTATTTTTACATTAGAATAAAGCTGTTATCAGAAAATTTATTGTAAAATATTTGAACCACATACATTACGAGAACATCCCCTTACACCCCAATTCCTGCTGAGAAATGCTGTAAGAAGTAGACTGAAGGAAATATTTGAGTATTGAGGAAGACTCTAAAACGTTGAATATAATATAAAATGAATTAAAATAATTAAGATTTTGATTAAACATATCACCCAACAGTTGAAAATAATCAGAAAAAGAAACAATCAAACATGAAAAAAAGTATGGTAATCTCAATCTCTATCAATAGATAACGAAATATTTAATGGAGAGTATTTTCCGGTATTATATAGTACCGCGAAAGGAGGATATTATGGAAATTAGAGAAAGTTCGGCTAATGTTAAGCAAGTTGCCAAAACAGAGTCATCAGGATTTATGACTGATACTCTTCTTAGTGCAGGTGTGGTTACATTGGCAATATTAGGATTAGTAGGGATATTGCCATTTTATATGGTAACCATTGCTACTATTGCCATGGGAGTAGTTCTGTTGGTACAAAATTCAGTATTAGGTGCCAGTTTTTCGCAAGTCGCCCGGGACAGAGCTGAAAAAGCTGGCGTAGGCGCCGGAATTACTTCAGAAACAATAGGTGGCGTAGGCGGAGTCGTATTGGGAATACTTGCATTACTCGGGATTTTCCCTGCAATTCTAATTCCAGTTGCAATAATAGCATTTGGAGCATCTTTGGTTTTAAGTGCAGGCATACCAAGCCAGATGAATACCTGGGTTGATGAAAGTTCTACAGAAGGTGAATCATCCAGAAAAATGTCAAAAGTATCTGCTGGTGGTATAAGCGGATTACAGTTTTTGGTTGGTTTAGGAGGTATTACTCTGGGAATTTTGGGATTATTGGGTTACTCTCCATTTTTTCTTAGTTTAATAGCGTTGATTGGCCTTGGAGGTTCTGAACTGATTAGTAATGGGTTCCTTGGGGCACGAACAGGTCAGTTATCAGCTGCAAAAGTCAGATATTAAACTGCACCGATCGGATGCGGTTAAATCCGCATCCCGTTTTGCTTTTTTCGGCCGCATAATGTTTTCACCTTGCAATATATTGCAGATGCGTTCTCTTATCATGCAAATTTTTTCAAGAATTATGCATAATCTCCAAATGACAATACACTGCAATAAATACTTTTCATTTATGTATCCCTTCAATTGATACATGACAATCTTCCATTTTCCATTTGTTGAGTTTCTTGCTAAAAGGGGATATCAGGGTACATATTTATTCAGGTAATACAACATTATTGGTTATTGAGAATAAAGAGAATATGAAAACTGTTTTCGGTTTTTTGATAATATTGGGATATTTCAGTTCCCTTTTGTCCCGAAATACTGATTCCCCCTGGAATGTTTCACTGAGTGCGAATCTAACTTGTGCTCTAAATGCCTTGAGCCAGAACTATTCAGGCAATAGTGCCGGATCATTTGTATGGATTGCAACGGCTGATCCTGTTATTACAAGAAAGTTTGGACAAACTGCAATCAGTAAAAATTCGTTTAAAATTGGGTTTGGGCAGACAAAAATACAGGATAAGAACACAAAGAACTGGTCTTCACCTGTTAAAACCACCGATTTTATTAGCTTTAATTCAACACTGAAATTTACTACGCAACATTTTAAAAGCTCATATCTATCATTTAAAATTAACAGCCAGTTTATTGATGATCTCCAGGAGAAAAATAGAAGGTATTTAAATCCCGTTGAATTTAAAGAAAGCTTTGGTATAAGCAGAAGTTTGTTTTCAAAAAAAGAGTTCAACTGGAAAATTGACTTTGGTGGAGCTTTGCGACAGGGAGTAGACCGTCATGTCGCCGAGTTTGATTCAGCAATATTTTCAAACAAATACAGTAACAATCTTGAATATGATGGTGGTTTTGAATTCGGATCCGAAATAGCAATTAACCGTAACAGCTGGCTTTCAATCACCAGTAAATTTTACACTTATCAGGCTTTGTTCCGACCATCTGGTCAAAAATTAAAATCAAATGACTGGCGCTACCCGGATATCAAATGGGACAGTTCTGTTAAAGTCTATTTAACATCTTTCTTTGCTTTCAATTACATGATTAATCTGACTTACAACAAAGATCTTGATTCAGATCCTTTTATTAAACAGATCTTTGGTGCATCTTTGTCGTTTAATTATTTACAATGATCCAGGTTGAATTAATTTAACAGCTACGGCAGAAGGCTGAGGTCTTCTGTTACATTTCGAAATGGACCTGTTCACTCCTTCTCTCCGTAGCAAATTATTTACCATTAATTAATAATTAATTTGAATATTAAGCGGGCTTCTGTACAGGCCTTTTTTTGCTGGCACTTTCATATACTGCTGAAAAACCTGCAATAGCAGCTATTGCACCAGTGATCATATTATTATAAAACACACCGGGATACATTCGCAATACCGGTATGAAAGTGGAAATAATCAGCCACAAACCAACTATTATCGAAAGTACGCCTTCCCATTGTCTTACTCTTGACATGGAAAACCCGCAAAAACCTATTACAAGACCGACAATGAAGTTATGCCATGCATACGTTGAAGGTGTAAAATAGAAAAACGGAGTAATAAACAACCATACACCTAAAATACCATTAACCCATCCTTGCCACATATTTTTCTCCTCTTCTTCAGGTCAATATCATCACCTTAAATTTTTTAATGCAAATATCAGGCCAATTACAAAATTGCCTGGCATCAGGATTTCTGTTAAAACAAACTTTTACAATAATAATTGTATATTCTTAACAAACACAGGATTTCCAAATTAAAATGAACTGTCAAATTACTGTCACTTACAAGGTACAGATTTTACAGACATTACCGACATGGCATAATATTTGTGACTTTTATTTTATTATAGGGATTGGGATGTTTTAACATGGAGGGAAAATGTTTCGATCATTACTATTTTTATTATTTATCAATATTCTACTTTCTGCACAGGCTTCTGATTCGAATCAGAAGATTATTTCCGCAAGAGAACTCGCAGATGAAATCAGCGGATTATTCGAAAGCTCTGCAAATAAAGTGCGCCCATCGGTAATAACAATTTTTTCGGTTCAACAAAAGCCTGTTTCTTCGGAAAACGGAGGCACCTTTGAGCGATTTTTCAGAGGTGGTGACAATAGTGAAAAAGAGCTGGTTCGGGGTTTGGCATCAGGTATTATAGTTACAGAAGATGGATATATCCTGACTAATTACCATGTTATTGCAGATGCAGAAACTATCATGGTAACCATTGAGGGGCGAAATTATGAAGCAAAACTGGTTGGTACCGATCCACTAACGGACCTTGCAGTAATTAAAATTGATGGTGAAAATTTGCCTGCTGCTGAATTAGGCGATTCTGATGAATTGACTGTTGGTCAGTGGGTAATAGCTGTTGGCAATCCTTTTGAATTACTTCAGACTGTAACAGCCGGAATCGTAAGCGCCAAAGGACGTTCTCTTATGGGACTCGCTGATTATGAAGATTTTATTCAAACAGATGCATCAATGAACCCAGGGAACAGTGGCGGAGCGTTGGCAAATCTTGACGGACAGATAATAGGAATAAACACTGCGATCAGTTCTCCAACAGGTGGAAATGTGGGAATAGGTTTCGCAATTCCAATAAACATGGCAAGAGAAATAATGGAACAACTGATTGAACGTGGAAAAGTATCTAGAGGCTACCTGGCAATAATTGTACAGGACATTTCTGAAAATCAGGCATCAAAAATCGGCCTTGACACTACACTTGGAGCTTATGTTTCTTCTGTAGAACCTGATGGACCTGCAGCCCGTGCCGGTATCCAGCCAGGTGATGTAATAATTGAATTTAATGATATTCAGGTCGAAAATACTACTGATTTAAGAACTAAAATTGCAGGCACATTACCTGGAAAAAAAGTAAAATTAACAATAATCCGTAACGGAAAGAAAATGAAAATAGATGTTGAACTATCAGAACGTCCGGTTCAGCCGCAGAAAAGTTAAATTACGTTAAAGAATGATTGGAAATTTAGTTTCAGAGAAACTTTGAAAAAGAGGTATCATAAAAACTTCCAGATATTTTCATTAATCAAAACAATTGTTTTTCGGCTTTACTCATTCTGGCAACAAAGATGTAAGGTTTTTTGTAATTCAGTAAAGAATCCGTCAGATAAACAATCCAACGATCCGGATTTACAGAATTTTTTTAGAGCCTTCGGAGCTAATCAGCGTTCATTTTTATTCTGTTTTAATTAATCCTGGTTAACATGATTTTCTCAATTTAACCTGCACTGACATAAATTTTTGCTGCCGGGACAGGATATACAAAAAAAATGTCAGCATTTTTTTAGATCGCTTATTTTCTGATTTTCCACTTCAGATAACAGATAAAACACTCCTTTTTGGAAAAATCTTGAAAAAAAACACCAAAGGAGTTGCGTGAATAATTAATAATTATTATCTTTATAGTACCTACCAAATGCAAGGCCCTCTTGCAAATTATCGGGTGAAGCGGAAGGCGCTCGGGTTTTTCCCGGGCGCATTCTTTTTAAAACATTTTAAAACACCAGTTCCGTTTTTTATCATATCTTTTTCAATCATTCAGTGCCTTCGAGTAATTTTCTTTAATCTGTTCAAGTATTCTATTTTAAACAAGAGCCATAGTCCTTTAAAAAAAGGTGAAATGCAAGATTGCTATAATGTTATTTTAAATGGAATAACATATTATCAAATAATCTATTAATGATATTTATTTAATTTTCGACCTGAAGCAAATTCATTAGTTATTTTCATGATTATTTAAGGTTACAAAATTTAACTACCGGAGAGATATCTGACTGAAGCACTTGATACAGTTTATCGCATACTTGATGCGAACATAAACAGGTTGCGGGAAGCACTTAGGGTTATTGAAGAATATTTTCGTTTTATTAAAAACGATTCTGAAATATCGATTACACTTAAATCAATTCGCCACTCTCTTGTTCATGTAGAAATGCAGTTTGGCAGGGAGATGCTGTTAAAAAACCGAAATACAGTGACTGACTGTTTTTCGGATTCCAACCGGCCCGAGGAGCTTTTCCGGGAAAGCAAAAATGATATTGTATATGCAGGATTTAAACGTGCCCAGGAAGCTGCCAGGGTAATTGAAGAGTATTCCAAAATAACCAGTGAATCTTCATTATCCGAGAAATTGAAAAAAGTGAGGTTTTCTCTTTACAAACTTGAAAAAAAATTCTGGGAATCTGAAAACCATGGCTAAAAAGAAAAAGGAAAAAAAGGTTGTTGATACTCAAGCTGATTTCGGACATGAGATCTGGGGGCTAATTTTTCTGGCTTTGGGTATTTTGGTTTTAATCTCTTTGATATCTCATTTTATCAACAAAGATACAAACATTCTGGGCTCGTTTCTTGGGACAAGCCTTTCAAACGGATTAATCTATCTGTTCGGTCCGTTTCCGGTATTTGTGTTTCCTGCTGCAATCTGTTATATCGGTTGGATCCGCATGCGCGGAGATCTGCTTCAGTTTCGTATTCTTTTTTATTGGACGATCCTTACCTTTGAAGTATGTTTGTTGCTTGCCATTCATAATCTTCCACTAATCGTCTTGCGACCCGAATTCAATTCTTCAGAAAACTTTCTAGGCTTATTACTGCTTAGATTAATCTATAAACCTATATTCGGAAGGTATCAGTTTGGACCCTATTTTATAACTATACTTGCATTACTTGTAACGATTTTAAGCTGGTTTAAGATTTCGCCTCAGTGCCTTGTTCGATGGTTACGGACTGGAATAAACTGGTGTACGGCAAGGTTTGCAGTAATATGGAAACAAATCAAAAGGAATCTTGATGAAAGTCGAGAAAAGAGAGAGCTTGCCGCTCAGATTGCAGAAAAGAGAAGATCTGAAAAAAAAGCTCAAAAAGAAAAACGTAAAGAAGAAAAACCGTGTAATTCCGTTTCAAAAAAACAGGCAGACCTGTCTGAACAACAATCTGTTTCTGAAAAAACTGAAACAGACGAAATTGTTGAAAAAGATTCCGAATCAACTGCACTGGAAAAAATTGAGGATGTTGAAGAAGAGGTAAAAGAAGGTTTAGACCAGGAATTAGCAGCTTTCAGAGCCAGAAGAAATGAACCTATCAAGATTATGACAATAGAAACTTCTGAAATAGAGTTGGATGAAGAGCCTGAATATGATTATGAAAGTGGCATTTCTCCGGAGCCTGGTAACGAAGAGAAAAAGGCTAATCCTCATTCTGATAAACAGGGATATTCTTCTAAACCCTATAAGATACCCGATCCATCAGTTCTACCTGATCCACCTCCTCTTTCAAGTATGGTCGACAAAGAAAGTATTGAGAGTAACTCTTTCACTCTCGAAAAAACATTAATGAATTTCAATGTTGAAGGGAAGGTTGTTTTTGTCAGCCCCGGACCAGTTGTAACCCGTTATGAAATAGAACTTGCTCCTGGAATTAAAGTTAGCAGAGTTGTAAATCTTCATGATGACATATCTATGGCTGTTAGCGGACAAAGAATCCGTATTGAAGCTCCAATTCCAGGAAAATCGGCAGTTGGCATTGAACTTCCAAATACAGAACGTCAGATTGTTCATTTTAAACACATACTGCTTTCTGATGCATTTCGTAAATCGAAAGCAAAACTCCCGGTAATTATTGGTACCAATATTTCGGGTGCTCCATATGTAACAGATATTACTAAAATGCCTCATGTTCTTATTGCTGGACAAACCGGATCTGGTAAAAGTGTTTGTATAAACTCAATTATCTGCAGCCTTTTGATGACCAAAAAACCGGAAGAACTTCGTTTAATCATGATTGATCCTAAAAAGGTTGAACTGGCATTTTATGAAGGCATCCCCCATTTGATGTCGCCTGTAGTAACAGAATCAAAAGAAGCTGTTAAAGCACTTCAATGGGGTGTTATTGAAATGGAACGCCGTTACAGAATGCTGGCAAAAGTGGGAGCCCGCAATGTGGATTCTTTTAATGCCAGAGTCGAAAGTGGAAAAATTGAAGGTGTTCTGCCTGAAGAAGACAATAAAGCACTCCCTTTCATCGTTATCATAGTTGATGAATTGGCAGATCTTATGATGACTGCATCGAAAGATGTAGAGGGGTTAATTCAAAGAATAGCACAACTGGCCAGGGCTGTAGGCATACATCTCATTGTAGCGACACAACGTCCGTCAGTAGATATAATTACCGGACCTATTAAAGCGAATCTGACCTCTCGTATAGGTTTCAGAACAATTCAGTCCACCGATTCCCGAACTATTCTTGGGCATGTAGGTGCCGAAAAACTTCTTGGAATGGGTGACATGTTGTTCTTACGCAATGGTGCTCCGGAGATTGAACGTTTTCATGGAGCTTTTATTTCTGAAGAAGATGTTGAGAAAATCGTAGCAGAGATCAGAAGTCAAAAAGTAATAATTCAGAAAATTGAAAGTTTTATTGAAGAAATTGACGGTAATAACGGCAGTGGAGAAAGTATATTTGCTAATGAAGACAGGGATGAGTTGTTCGAAGAAGCTGCTAATATTATTGTCAACATTGGGCAGGGGTCAACATCTCTTCTGCAACGTCGTATGAAGATCGGATATGCCCGTGCAGGGCGTCTTATGGATGAACTTGAAAGAGCTGGATTTGTCGGACCTCAGGAAGGAAGTAAAGTGCGTGAAGTGCTTGTGAAACCGGATGAGCTTGATGAACATCTAAGCAGGTTAAGATAATTTTGCCTGAATGGTGATGATTTTTTAACAATCTGCTTTTTCAGCCATTCACACAGCAAACTCATGGTTATCAGGAAAGTCTTAAATCAACTTGATGATCCTAAAGTTTTAGATACGAACTGTACATGTTAAGTTGATTGTCATTTTTAGATATAAACTGTAAAATGATTGGATTGATGTGATCCGAACAATTTTAATTCTCTTGACAACTGTTTTTTCTTTTCAGGTATTTTCTTCTGAGCCGGCTGTACTTGATTTGATCAGACAAAAATACAATTCACTAACAACAATTCAGGCACAGATCGACATGACTCTTTACTGGAGTGTGCGTGAACGTGAAGAGAAAAAATCAGGAAAACTGGCAGTTGGTCCTGGAGAGAAGTTCCGGATTGATCTGGGAGCTGAAACTCTGGTCAGTGACGGAGTAACTTACTGGCAATACAGCAAGAAAAATTCGCAGGTTATTATCAAAAATCTTCGCGATATAGATCTCTCCTGGCATCCTTCCAAACTCTTATCAAGTTTTCTAACTGGGTATTCTTACAAAGAAAAGGAAAAATCCGACTCCGAAACTGTCCTTTTCTGGAACACAGACAACAAAAATTCGGATTCTTTTTATACAGATATTACAGTAACCGCAGAATCAAAAAGTGGTATTGTTAAAAAATTACGTCTAACTGACCACAATGGAAATGTACATACATATATTTTCAAAAAAACTGTATTTGGTGCAAAAATTCCTGCGGAGGTTTTCCGGTTTGATATACCAGATGAAGTGCAGGTTCATGATGACCGGCAATAAAAAATGTTTATCCCTTTTTGTAGCAGGGTTAGTTCTCTCTTTTTTCAGCATTGTTGAA
>JAAYEB010000442.1 GCA_012728995.1 Fibrobacter sp.
CCGGCAATAATTTTCATTGATGAGCTGGATTCGATAGGACGGGTACGTGGAACCGGACTGGGGGGCAGCCATGATGAAAGGGAACAGACCCTGAATCAAATTCTTACTGAAATGGATGGGTTTGAACCCCATGAATCGGTTGTGGTAATTGCTGCAACAAACCGGCCCGATGTACTTGATCCGGCACTTACACGACCAGGAAGATTTGACAGGCAGATAACGCTTGATTTACCTCAAAAGAGTGCCCGTAAAGAGATCCTGAAGATTCATGCGCAACATGTTCCGCTTGATGAATCGGTCGACATGGCAAGAATCGCTTCAAGATCGGTCGGTTTTTCTGGAGCAGATCTTAGAAATCTGGTTAATGAAGCGGCGTTGCTGGCTGGACGAAAAGGTAAAAACCGGGTCGAAAATAAAGATTTTGAGGACGCTCAGGATAAAATAATGCTTGGGGCAGAACGGGAAGATAAACTCAATGATCAGGAACGGGAAATCGTTGCTTATCATGAGGCAGGACATGCTCTTCTGGCCAAGCTGATACCAGAAACAGATCCTTTGCAGAAAGTTACTATTATTGCAAGAGGGCGTGCTTTAGGTGCAACGGAACAAATTCCCGAAACCGACCGGTACAATCTTAGTAAAAGTTATCTTTTGGGACGTATCGCAGTTGCAT
The DNA here is from genome assembly GCA_012728995.1 of Fibrobacter sp. Classification (GTDB taxonomy): domain Bacteria; phylum Fibrobacterota; class Chitinivibrionia; order Chitinivibrionales; family Chitinispirillaceae; genus JAAYEB01. Next base: position 674 of record JAAYEB010000442.1, read on the forward strand.
TGGGGGGAAGAGTATCGGAAAAACTCGTATTTAATGAATTAACCAGCGGTGCTCAGCAAGACCTTAAACAGGTTACGCAGCTCGCACGAAAAATGGTGTGTCAATGGGGAATGAGCGAAAAACTGGGGCCTGCAACGTACAATCAAGGAGAGGAACACCCATTTTTAGGAAGAGAACTGGTCCAGATACGGGATTTCAGCGAATCAACAGCTCGAATGATAGATGAAGAAGTACAACAAATAATTATCGAGCAGGAAAACAGGGCTCTTGATCTGCTGGCATTTCATCGAAGTAAACTTGACCTGCTGGCATCTTCCCTTATAGAGTTCGAAACACTTGAAAACAGTGATGTCGACAGAATACTGGGCAATAATTCCAATGAATCTTCAATATCAGAAAATCAGAAAGCTGCTTAGAGTTGAATCGATTTGAATTACATGGTGTAAATACTTAAAAAGGCGATTTAATATCAGAAAAGAAAGGTAATCTGGAATCCTTTTCAGATAAAACCGGTTCTTTTACTGGCCAGTCGATATTGAAACTGGGATCGTTCCACCGTATCCCGTAATCATGCTCCGGTGAATAGAAATTATCAACTTTATAATGTACTTCAGTGTTGGGTTCACATGTACAGAATCCATGTGCGAATCCCTGCGGTACCAAAAGCATTAAAAAGTTTGATTCAGTCAGTTCAAATCCTTTCCATTTGCCATACATCGGCGAACTTTTTCTTAAATCAACCACAACATCATAAATCGCACCATGAGTAACTCTGATCAGTTTTGTTTGTGCAAACGGAGGGTGTTGAAAATGAAGCCCTCGTAGTACACCTTTTTCTACTGACAGTGAATGGTTATCTTGCGCAAATGAGATATTTATACCGTTTTCCTGGAAAATTCGCTGTGAGTATGATTCCAGAAAAAAGCCGCGATGGTCTTTAAATACATGTGGCTTAATAACAAAAAGGCCTGGAAATTCAGTTTTTATAAACTCCATTATAATTCCGATCTGTTTGCTAATTCAATAAGATATTTCCCATAACTGTTTTTGCTCATCGGTTGAGCAAGTCTAAGAAGTTGGGACCTGTCGATATATCCTGATCTGAATGCGATTTCTTCCGGACTGGATACTTTCAGTCCCTGACGGGATTGAATGGTTTCTACAAATTCTGATGCCTGTAGCATGGATTCATGAGTGCCGGTATCCAGCCATGCAATACCTCTTCCCATTGTTATTACTTTTAACTCTTCATGCTCCAGATAAATCTTGTTAAGATCAGTGATTTCCAGTTCGCCTCTTTTTGAAGGTTTTAGAGAAGACGCGAATTGAGAAACCCGTGAATCGTAAAAATAAAGCCCTGTAACTGCCAGGTTGGACTTCGGCTCCTGAGGTTTTTCTTCAAGGCTTATGGCTGTACCGTCTTTTTTTATTTCAACAACACCATATCTTTGGGGATCATTGACCTGATATGCAAAAACAGTTGCTCCGGTTTTTTGTACTGCAGCTTCTTTGAGATTGCTAACCAGCCCATGACCCCAGAATATATTATCACCAAGAATCAGTGCAACTCTGTTGTTTCCTATGAACTTTTTTCCAATTATAAATGCCTGTGCCAATCCTTCAGGACGAGGCTGAACAGCATATTCCAGAGAGATTCCCCATTGGGTTCCATTTCCAAGAAGTTTTTTAAAATTACCCAGGTCTTCAGGGGTTGTAATAATCAGAATCTCTTTTATACCTGCAAGCATCAGTATAGATAACGGATAATAGATCATTGGTTTGTCATAAACGGGCATAAGCTGCTTGCTTACAGCAATAGTAACCGGATAAAGTCTGGTTCCTGATCCTCCGGCAAGTATCATACCTTTAACCACAGAAACTCCTGTTGATAAGATTGATTGTCCAAAATAATATAAAACCAAAATAGTAGGGATCTTTTCAAGCAATTCCTGGCATATACAAGCTTGTTCACTTATAAAAGAGTATCTGACTTGTTTGCCAGATTAATTATCTCCATTCAAGTAGAATATACAATTACTTATGCTGAAAATAAAATTTTATCCAGCGACAAGTGATCAGGATATTTTGAATTTCCGAAATCAAATTTTACTGCATGCCATTATGCAAATCAGTAGTTTCAATTCATGCAAACATGATATATTATACTATTATCAGATCAGGTACTGTTACTTGTCGATAAACTGGATCTCCTAAACTCCAACAAACTGTCCTCAGGCATGTTTTATTTGAGTAAAGGCGAGATGTTCTGGACAATAACCAAATTCAATAAGTGCAATTGAAATGCACTGAAAAGAAGTACATTTAGTAGAAACTGGCTGTTCAGGTTTACCCGGGTTTCGGGAGTTATGAATGAATACTAAATTAAGCGTAGTAATTGATGATTTTCTGGAGTATCTTCAAAAAGAAAAAGCATTCAGCATGCATACTGTTTTCGCGTACAAAAGGGATCTCTTTCAGTTCGCAGCGTTCATTGAAGAACGCAACTTGCCTGAAAATATTCATGATGTAATGAAAAAAACAGTTTTGCGTTCTTTTATTTTTAACCTCAGTAATTGTGGGGCCAAAACGCGGACCATAGCAAGAAAATTAGCTGCATTGAAAAGTTTTTCACGCTATTGTCTAAAAAAAAACTACATAACGGTAAATCCTTCAAAAGTCCTTTCCAGTCCAAAGCTGGATAAACCTCTTCCGGTATTTTTAACTCAAAGTCAGACAGAAAAACTCAATGTTACTGTTCCCGAGGACAATGAGAATTTAAGGGATTTCACAATTGTTGAATTTTTCTATGGCAGTGGTATTCGTCTGTCTGAATTGCATGGGCTTGATATTGGATCTGTTGATGAAAGACATGGAGTAGTTCGGGTATTTGGTAAGGGTAGAAAAGAACGAATCGTACCGCTGACTTCTGTTGCACTGGAAGCATTTAAAAAATACCTTCAGGTACATTCAAACGCAGATCCTGACAAACCACTCTTTATTAATAAGAAAGGTGAACGTATTTCACGACGTCAGATAGAGAGAATCGTAGAGAAGAGATTATCCCGTGTCAGTGCACAAAAAAAACGTTCACCTCATGTGCTGAGACACTCATTTGCTACTCACTTGATGGATGGCGGGGCTGATATTCGCGCAGTCAAAGAACTCCTTGGCCATGCATCACTTAACACAACCCAGATATACACTCATGTAAGCAGGGAACAACTTTTAAAAATCTATAAACAGGCTCATCCGCGGGCTCAGGAATAGATATAAAAACAGGAATTCCTTTCAGAAGCTATGGTATGTGAACCATATGGTACAATGGCGCCACTAAACCCAAATAGGGGAAACTTATATCTTTCATTAATAATTTAATATTATCAATCTTTTTTTAAAATCAGATAAAAGTTGTTGATATTACAGGTATCAGTATAGGGATAATAATGAAGAACAGTGTTGTTGTTAAACTAAAATTTTGGATTTATTCAGTAATTTTATGTGCAGGTTTGGTTTATTCTCAGGAATTCCCCGATACAATATGGGTTCCTGTTACTTTTTATGATTTTCATTCCGACCGTTCAAATCCTGAATTTGAGCAGCGACACAGTGGTCAGGTTCGTACTGGAATGATACAGAGCGTCCTTGGTCCCGACGGGAAACCGCAATCTGGTCCAAATCCCTATATGAATTATTACATTAAATACTGGTTCAGACCATGGGAGGATGGGGCTCAAGGTGATTATACGATACCGGAATATGACCCGGTTGCACCGCCCCCACCTTTTCGCTATGAGGGTGATGATTGGGTGATGGAGTTTCAGCAAGAGGTTACCTATCTGGGAATAAAAACTGTAGATCATGATACTGCTTTTAAAAACATCGTAATCAGGGATTCTCTTCCGTTTACTTATGATTTTAGTGAAGGCGTTTATGTGTACAGAAATGATAATTTCTTTCCTCTTGATGGACGCGGGTTTGGGAATGAATGGAACCATGAACTGGAAAATCATGATCATAACAGGGATCAGGGAATAAGTGCAGATCATAACTATTCGTTTACAATGGAATTACACTGGTCATTTGTCAAAGAACCAGGGATGCATTTCATGTTCAAGGGTGATGATGATGTATGGGTATTTATAGACGGAAAACTTCAGATCGATCTCGGTGGAATACATGAAAATACAGAAGCTTCTTTCCATGTAGATGAAATTGGAGATCTGGAGAATGGGAAAGTGTATGATCTGGATATTTTTTATGCTGAACGTCACTCATCACAATCCCATATATGGATTGCTACAAACATTATTTTTGCACCTTCAAATCTGAAGCTTTACAAACAGAACGGACCGCCGGATGTCGGTTCAAATCAGCCACTGGGTAATTCCGATACCGTTACAGTCGGGGATTCGTATACTTTGTATGGTCATGTGTTTGACAGTACCGGAGAATGGCAGCCAGATTACGACAGCCTGATCAGATGGGAAGTAAGTGCAAGTAACAATACAGGTCTTACTTCTACAAAAGGTGCAAGCACAACCTTTATCAGTTCTGAAGCTGATTCGAAGGTTACAATAACCGCCCGGTTTACAGATCCGGAATCCGGAAAAGAATCGGTTAAATCGGTTACTCTTCATATCAAGCCGAAAAAAACAGAATTATATGAAATAAAGCTCTACGATTCTCCTGGCAATCCGCAAAGTCTGACTCCAATCAGTTCCAATCAGATCATAAAAGTGGGAGGAAGTTTCACTTTATATGGTCATGTTTTTGATAATATCGGAGAGTGGCAGTCTCAATATGACAGCCTGATTACCTGGGGAGTAAGCACAAGCAACAATATCGGTCTTACTTCATTGAAAGGCGCGAGTACAACGTTTATAAGTTCTGAAGCTAATTCGGAGGTTACAATAACAGCCAGGTTTAAAGACCCTGCCTCAGGAAAGGAATCTATCAATTCAGTAACTCTGTTTATCGACCAGCTGGAAAAACCTTCATTCGTTTTAAAACTGTACGATTCTCCTGGTAACCCTAAGGATTTATCTCCTATAAGTTCTCAACAGACTGTAACAGCCGGACAGACATGTACTGTTTATGGTCACATTTTCGATACAGCAGATGTGTGGTATGAGGAGTATGATCAATACATCAAATGGAGTATAAAAGAATTTGATGCCGGGATTTTACCGGAACCATCGAAGGGCGTTCAAACTTCGATAACACCAACAGTGGCAGGTATAATTCATATTGTTGCCGAGTTTGTTGATGTATCAAATCCGGTACAGCCTGTTTCGAGAGCTGAGGCAGAAATACTTGTCAAGGCTGATGCCGCCTATAAAATTGATATTCAGCAATCATTGGATGACACCATTAATTACGGTTATGATAACTTTGGTCTCCTTGTTTTTGAAAATAATAAGGTCCAGGACAGCCTTTATGCTTTTGTGCGGGATAAGTATGGCAATTTTGTCCGTTATGCCGACAGGGCATCATGGAAAAGCGAGGATCTTTCGGTTGCATCACTTGTACAGTCTTACGGAGTTCTTGGCATAATTGTAAAGCAGCGGGACGGAGTTGGCAAGGAGACAATAATAATTGTTTCTGAAGACGGGTTGATTCCGGATACTATTACTGTTACAAGCAGCGGAGAACAATCTGCAGTTGCTTACATAATAGAACCAGGGAAGCCGGTACCACCAAATGTACGGAGCTATTATCATAAGCTTTTTCTGGATGCAGGTAACATTTCACGCGGTACCCTGATCGCGATTGAGAGCCCACGGCCGTTGATTCCCGATTCGAATCAAAATAGTTCTGTTAATTCGTATGGTAAAGTGGTTGTATATGATGCGGTTGGGAATGTGGTAAGATCAGACCTTAAACTGGTTGCCGCCGGTTCATCCAGAACATACGGAGTATTATGGGATTATACCAATCGTAACAAAAGACAGGTTGGTGAAGGAGCTTATCTGTTTGTTGTCAATGCACGCTTTGTGGATAATTATAATAGAATACAGCCATTTATTGAACAGGTTAAAGTTGCTGCAATCAGAAGGTAGTTTGTAAAATCCCGCTCTATAGCGAATTAAACGTTTTTGATCTATTTTACGTTCCTGATAAATTTCTGGGTGGGCAGATACGCAGATTTCTCTGCATGAGTATCTGGCTTATCCCTGTAAGCTAAAAAAAAAAGCAGTTAACCTGGTTTGAAGGTGGTGTTTGCTGAGATTGGAAACAGGTAATAGATTATTGAGGCAATAAAGAGGCACTGATTTTAAAGTCAGTGCCTATTTATATTTTGAAATTATTATTGAACAGAACCTTTCATTTTTTTACCATGCATTGGTTTGCCACCTTTTTTCCTGGTTCTGTTTCTGGAAAAATCTTCTTTTGATACCAGTTTGGAAAACTGTTCCTGTGTCAGTATTTCTTTAACTTTCAGCAGGTGGTTTGTTCTTTCCTGAGATATTCTGGTATGTAAGTTTCCGAGTTCCTGTGCATGTCTGTCAAGATCACCCTGTGATGGGTTTTCTTTTAGAAGTTCATCCTTGATTTTCTTTCTTATCTCACGAACTTCCTTAAAATGCCCCTTTTTAAGCGGCTCGAATTCATTATGAAGAGCTTTAAGTTTTTCCTGTTGCTCTTCATTCAATTCCAAAGCACACCACATACGGTGATTTCCGTTCTTTTCTGCAGCCTGAGAGAATGATGCTACAGGGATAAGAACAAGGGTAAAAAGTATCAAAGTAGATCGTATGGTTTTCATAAGAAAACTCCTTTCGATAAAGAGATTGTTTAATAACCATCAACAACCGCGTACAGATCGAAATCCTGATGGATATCATCACCGTTGAGGTAATCCCTAATGGTCTGCAGCTCACTGGCAACCTCCGGTTGAATGGTGGTGTTATCTGTTTTTTGATGAGTTATAATCTGTAAGGATCCAAGTATCAAAACAATAGATGCCGCAAATGCAAACAATGTTTGCTTAATTGTATTGTTATGCGAGATCTCTTTTTGAATGTTGTTATAAATGTCTGGTGGCAATGGCGGTGCTTTTGCCAGTTCTTCGTAAAACAGTTTTTCCTGTTTCATGCTAATACCTCCAAAGGTTCTTTTTCACTAAATCTGCTTCTTATCTTTTCTTTCAGTCTGTGTAATCTGGTACGAAGTGTTCCGGATGTAATTCCTGTAATCTCTGCCAGTTCATCAAAAGACATTCCGTCAACTTCTTTTGCTGTAAGTAAGAAACGCTCCTCCTGAGTTATTTCAGACATGACTTTTTCAATAATTTCTCTGGTTTCATAACTGTCATGCCGTTTGTCTCTTATTGTATCCTGAAATGGGTCATGTCGTTTAAGAACTTTCTGTTTTTTGAAATGAAGCATACCAACATTAAATGCTATACGATAAATCCAGGTTGAGAGGGCAGATTCACACTTGAATTTATTAAGGGATTTATGAACTCTGATAAAGGTGTCCTGAAGAAGTTCGCGTGCTATCTGCTCATCTGCGCTCATTTTAATCAACACTCTCCAGATGTACGGAGCATAGAAATCATAAAGAGCTTTAAATGCCTTTTTATCTCCTTTTATGGCACGTTGAGTCGTTATTTTATCGAGTTCTTTCATCATGTTATCCTTTTTATCATATTAGATGGTTTAAGGAATGAAAATGTTACAGTCTGTTTTTACGTCCCGGTTTTAAGAATATTCTGATATACAGCACGAATTGTTTTCTGCCAATGAGGCATTTTGTATTTTTTAATCCAAAATCAGAATATACCAGACGTGCATTTGTTCTCTAAACAGGGGTTCGGTGATGAATGATGAAAGTGCAACGATTGTTGTGGGCAGTGATCATGCCGGTTTCGAAATGAAAGAGTTTGTAAAAAACTACCTTTCGGAAAAGGGTTACTTATATATTGATATTGGTGCACCACAAGAAGATCCCTCAGACGATTATCCAGTTTTCGCTTTCAAACTGGCCAAAACCGTTTCTACCAACAAATATAAACGGGGAATTCTTATGTGTGGCACCGGTATAGGTGCTTCAATAGCTGCTAATCGCATAAAAGGGGTGAGAGCCGCACTTTGTACTTCACCGGAAATGGCCAAAATGGCCCGGGCACATAATGACTCTAACGTATTGGTTATCGGTGGGAGAACAACTGAAAAGGAAACTGCAGGGAGAATCATTGATGCCTGGCTCAATGGCAAGTTTGAAGGAGGAAGACATCAGAAACGCATCTCACTGCTTGATACTGATCACATTTAAAAGTAACCTGGGGATTTTATGAGTGTAAATATCACAGATAACAGAAGTCCGGATACAAGTGAAAAAAGAACACGTGTATCGTGGGATGAGTACTTTATGCAAATCGCAAAACAGGTTGCAAGCAGATCAACATGTGACAGAAAACATGTCGGTGCAGTTATTGTCAGAGATCGAACAATACTGTCTACAGGATATAATGGAAG
>JAAYEB010000443.1 GCA_012728995.1 Fibrobacter sp.
ATACCCGCAAAACTAAAGCCCGTGTAATAGGGCTCGTTTATGAAAAAGCAATTCAGAAGATCAAAAAAGAAATTTCTGCAATAGCAGAAACAAAAAACATGTCCTTAAAGTTCGAATTGTTTTTCATTGGATAATATCAATCTTTCAATGTGGTAACTTGTGTATAGTTCCGAATGACAAAAAATCAGAATAGATCTGTTCGCAGTCTGCGATTACCTTTTAATAATTATGGTATTTATATTTTTCACTACCATCCCATAGCAAAGGTCTATAAAATAAGGCGTTTTTTAATTCGATGTATAAAAATTAACTTATGGCTATAGTAATTTGTCAAAAAATGCCTCTATCGAGCAATATTCGCTACATTTCTATGGGATGATAGTGTATATTTTATATTAATCATGGTTTTAATCAAAATAACTGTCAACCAAGAAAGCCAGCCGCTTTGTTAACACGCCCCTTAATTCTGTCTGATTTCTCTGCAAAAAAACAACTGCCCCAAACTGTATCTGTAACTTTATGCTTCCTCACTGCGTTTATATTAACAAACACATCGTGCTCTCATACTGATGAGGTTTACTACACATAGGGTTAAGTCAGGCATTCATACGGGAACGGTTCTATGTTACAATATAGTAGTTTGTATATATAGATAGTTCCAGGATTAGATCCGGACTCAACAAACTAAATCCGAAAAGACAGGAAAAATCCAATGCATTTCTTTCTTTTATACACCTGCCGGATTCGATAGCGAGAGCGATGGAGAGGGAGTGGGGAAAGTAGATTTTTTTAGAAATTATGTCGATTGTTAAGGAAAAGTTTTCACACTTGTCAGTACCTGAAAGATATAAACTGAAAACTGAAAAAGATCACCTCACCAAAGTAACAGTATATCTCATACACTCCCGTCCTGAAGCAATAAGAAATGCAGTAATATCAGATTTACTGGTAAACTGGTAGATCCGCACCGACCCACTGTCCCGGTGAGTTGTATGAATATTCAGATCCTCAATTTTTGTTCGGTATAAAGGTTCCAGGGTAAATGTTCTGCTAAAAGGGAGTGAATCACGGTCAACAAAATCAACATACAGATAAAAAGTGTCATTTTGGGGACTTTGTACCTTAAATATATCTCTGTCATTTACAGGAAATAGCGTATGTTCCTGGGTCTGGTTTTCCTGAAAAAGTGAAGAGTTATCAGGGATATCATCTGTTTCGTACTGGTCATAACCAAGAGTATCAAATCCCCGGTATGGTTCAAGCAGCAGGGAATAATTGACAGGTAAATCAGATCCATTTTTAATTCGAATACTAAATTTTGTAAGATCTGAATCAGGATCTGCCGGCGGTCTGAATGAAAATTGAGTGAGTGAATTCACAGCAAAACATGAATAGTACTCATGAAACTCAGGAGAAATCGATATACTTAGTGGGTAATTATTTTCAGGTGATATAACAGACAGGGAATACACCGAATCAGGATCAAGAATATAGTATCCATGATGTGGTTTTTCACTGATAGAAGATTCATATTTGGTTTCTTTTTCAAAAAGAACCTCGGAATTATCATCAATTCCCTCAAATAAGTCGGGTTTAACCGGAGGAAAGGAATGTTTACTCATAAACAATTGTAATTTAGGTGGGGGAGCCGGGAAAACGCCAAAACGTTGATAATTGTTTCCCGGAACATATTCTATTCCCAGGCTGAGATAAAGCGTGTCATAGTTTCTTTGCCAGTAGTTCCAGCTAAAATCAAGTGAAGAAGCATTACTGGTTATTGTTGTGTCAATTAAAATACTGTCTCTATTCTGTGCAACTACTATATCGGCAAAAGCGTATTTGTATCCGTATAGAAAAGATGATCTCAATCGAATGGCACACAGTTCAAATGAATCAAGTGGTATGGCATAGAGGTACTTTCGATTTATATAATCAAAAAAGATAGTATCCTCGGCTATTGAGTCATTTAAAAAATGGCATGACGATTTGTCGTTGATATCAGGACTACCAGTGTCCGGATATGAACCGTATAAATTATGAAGAGAATCTTTTATGACACTCAAAGAATACTGTTGATTCGAAAAATCAGATTTGATATACATATCGAGCAGTAAGGTAGTCCTTCTTGCAGAGACTATAAGTGGTAATGAGCCTGAGGCAAAACGTGATGCAAGATCGAACATTAATGTTGTGTCTGAACGGTCTGTCACGTAAAGATCTATCAGTAAAGGGTGTTGAGTGTTATAATCGAGTCTGTATAAAAATCCTGAATCTATATCTATATGGTATCGGTGTATCTGTGTATAACTGATATAATCGGATCTTTCGTTATATTCCACTAAAAATCCTTTATCGATAGTATTGTGTTCAATATATCTGTCCGGCTCTGTTTCAAATTTTGCGGGTAAAAAGTTGTTTTCAGAACATCTGAGAAAACAAAGAGCGATCAGTATCGATAAACAGGGAAAGGAAAAAGTCATTTGGTTCTCCTTTCAAATGTATACCCAAGATTTCCCTGCATATTGAACCGGTTTTCAAATTCTGAAGGATACCGTACCAAACTGAACATCGGTCCAAATCTGAAATGTACATTTCTAAAGGAAGCGTTCAGGAAAGGATTAATGCCGGAAATGTTGAAATCATTAAAGAAGTTACTGTTATATCGGTTCCAGTAGTTCAGACCAAGGGAGAGGTGTGGTGTGAGTTCAAAGTATACCATCGCGTCCAGTGAATAGATGAGATTGGAGTTTGTTTTGAATTTATTATCATTAACAAAATTTCCATGCAGAGTAATGGTAATTTTTTGTTCCCTGAATGTGAGAAATGCACCAAGCCCCAGTAATCCTACACCTGTTTCTTTGTCAGTTCCATAAACGAACGGGTGAGAATAGTATTTTCTGTTAGGACACAGTACATATCCAACTCCCCAAGTGGACTTTGCTGTTACTGACCGTTTCAGATAGAGAGAAATCAAACCAACTCTTTGTGCATGGTCCTGGCCGGTGCGATAGGATCGTTGCTGCCAGTATAAATGTTCTGCAGCAAATATCAGAGATTTTCTTCTATCCAGTTGCCTGGATATTCGTAATGAAGGACCAATTTGAAATATAACATTTGTTATATGAAATTCACGTAGTTCCAGTAATTCGAAAATGGACGCAGAGCCTGTTTCAATATAAAAAAGTTGATTATCTGACAGGTAAACAGATGCTGTTCCGCAGGAAAAAAGTAGCAAAAATATAATTGCACAGTATTGCTGTTTAATTTTCATTTGATTAAAATAACTATTACAACTATTCTATACAATGATTTACTGTTTTTATCACCTGTTATCTCATACACTGTAACTGTACTTTTATCACTCTTTTACTCTCACTCACTTTTTTATTCTTTTAAAAACTGTCGGATTCGAGAGCGATCATGAGGAGAAATGGATTTGGAGTGAAGGGTCATTTGTAAGGCCGCTGGGGAAACACACAGGAAAATGGTTTTGTTCTCCTGGCTCTTGATTCTTACTTCAAAAAGTTTGAATCCCGGACACCGGATTTTATGGCACGCGCATGGCTTGGCTCTCAATATGCAGGTGAACACACTTTTAGTGGGCGTACAACCGAAACACATCAGATAAATGTCCCGATGCACTATTTGGCAGATGAGGATTCTTCGCAGAATCTGGTCTTGCAAAAGGATGGCAAGGCGGCGCCAATCTTCACCCCGTCTTTATACAAAACCTGAATTGCTGGCAACAGCGCCAAATCAACTGTGGTCATGGGATATAACAAAACTAAAGGGACCTGCGAAATGGACTTACTTTTACCTTTAC
>JAAYEB010000059.1 GCA_012728995.1 Fibrobacter sp.
AAACCGCATCCCTTTTGGAGTCTCTATAATAGAGTAGTTTTTTAAATGCATATCTGAATTACCGGCAATGAAATTAAAAACGACTCTCTCGAAGAGATTAATCAGGTCAAGTCCAGGGTAGATAGAATGTTTACGCAACAGCTTTCCGAACCGCTCTACAGATCCCTTATATTTATCTTCAGTAAGTCTCTCCGAAATCTGACAGAAATCTTCCATCGCGATTTTCCCATCATCTTCATCCCGATCGATTCGTCTGGTTATATATGCAAGCTCACCGGATAAGAGACGAATCAGAGCATGCGGTACAACTGGAATGTTTAACACTGAAGCCATATTCATTATGGTATCTTCATTTTCAGGTAAAGCAGAATACTCATCAGAAGGTGGTTTTAATAAAAATTTACCCCATAAACCAACAACTGTTAAACGGGTACTGTTGCCGCTTCCCTCTATACCAAGAGAGAGTTTTTTCTGCACTCCCGTTACAGTAATTCTATTTCAAGCAGTTACTGCGGTTCGACCCGAACACCATTTTCTAATCTCTCAAACTGCTTTTTTATATTCGTCAGAATCGTTCATCCATGAGGGAAGTGGTTCACCAGTAGTTTCAGAATATAAAACCTCCGGTGCGATGTCAATATCGGGCCACTTTAGAATAAAAAGCTCTGGATCGATCGAAAATTTTTTGAAAAAATCAATGTCTCGTAGTTTGGAAAATATGCCACCACGGTCAATAAATTTTACAAAATCAACAATCCCAGATTTTCCATTTTCATAAATCAGTTTTATTTCATGATCTTTAACGTATTCAGCTTTTTGTAGATCCGGAGTCATAATACCCTCTTAATCTAATGGTTCAATTGAAGGTGGCGGGAGATCTTTAGCGACCATTTCCCAAGCCAACAATAGTTCGTTTTGATGTCTGGCAGCCCACTCCATCACAAGGCCCAAAATGCCCTCGGTGGAAGTGATCCATCCAGTAAAAGAAAATCTCTAATGCGGATAGCAGCTTTATAAGACCCATAACGCACATGGAAGTGCGGTGGGTTATGGTCACCATAAAATAGCGAAATGATTATCCCATAAAATCTTGATATTTCTGGCATTTCTCTATATCCGCTTAAAGTTTATATCCTTAAAATACAATTCCAAGCATTTATTTCCTAATTTCTTTGGTTTTACTCCGCGCCTCTTTTTCCCGGGACAACAGCCCTTAGTAAACGTTTTGGAATCGTATCGGCAACACCAAATAAAAACCAGCATGTTAGCAAACACCCTCACGTGGTATTGATGATACAATTACGTTGAACGAAGGCGTGTAAAAACTCTATCTTAATATGTCTGTATGGATTTTGTATCCAGCCTTCAGTTTAACATATTATTATCTAAATATAAATATGGTATGCCTTATTTATGATTAAAAATGTAAATTCAGAGATACATTGTAGTCTTATAGTAATTTTTATACTCAAAACCCCGTATTTCCCCCCAGTTTCCCGGCAATAAAAAACCAGAAAAATATCACTTAAACCCGAATTTGTGCACTACATAAACATCGCGAAGTTTCGCTCCTGATCAGTTGCCGGTTTGGACCGGATTAGGATGCCAAATAGTCCGAAATACGCGATTAATTATAAATACAAAAGGAAAGGTATATTTTTTTTTAGAATTAACTCATTTTGATTCTAAAAATCATCTATTTTAGCATAAAAACAAGCGTTTAAGATCGAAAATGAGGTTTTTGGAACGTTAGTGCCTTTAATATCAAGCAGTTACTGCGGTCCGGGTCCGACCCGAAAATCTGCTTTAGTAGCGGAATTATTATATCGATATCTTTGAGAACTTTTTTTATGGAGTTATGTGCTTATTTGAAACAACTGTTTTTAAATGTGTTTACCGAATACCAACCTGATTATGTTTAATTTTTTTATTTAAAAATTGAGCAATCTATTTTTTATCATTTTTTTTCAATTGAACATTTAAAAAATCCATAATACTATGATATTCTTCAACTGATCTTATCGGTAGTTGAAAATTCTCTTTTTCGATAACAAGTGGAGCAATTTTCAGGTGTTTAATCAATAAATTTGATCTCCCTGGTACATTCAAATAATTCCACAAAGATTCAAGGTGTTCTTCTGGGCAATTCTTCAAATATTCTGAAACAAAGTTTATCGTCGTTCCTAACATAGCAGTTTCCTCCTAATTACAATATAATTGTTGGGCATCAACGAGATCTTGAACCGGTTCAGATAACATATCGGCAAAACACGATATGAACTCAAGTTCATGTTCTTCAAGATTTCCAAAACCATATGCATCATTTAAATCAAAACCCAGAATTCCTAAATCTGAACGAACAGATATATCTTCTGAACTATCTCCCACTATTCTACCAGCTCTAATGGGTAAAGCAATAAATGTGACATATTTATCTTTTGATCGTTTAAGAATATCATTAGAATACTTTCCCATTACTTCATATTCATATTTATCAGGATTATTGATGTCTTTGACATACAAATAACGAAGTTTTCTACCAGGTTCGCATAAAACCCTGTACACAAAAGAATCATTGTAATTTTCTTCACCATAGCTTCGTTCATTACAGTCACATCCAACTCTTATTGGATATAATTTATTTTCTTTTATATTATTATATTTTATTGTAGCAGACACTTCTTCTCTATGCATTTTTCTCATATAATTATCATTGAATGATAATAGTATTTCACGAACCTTCTCTCTTATTTCGCTTGGTTTTGCGTCTCCAGCTTTTTTCCAGGCACGATAATCACGTATTTTTTCTACTACATCTTTGTGCATAACACGATAATTTCTCTTCTCTCTTCCTAATCTTATCCCTGTTCGCTGAATTAAAAATATAAGAACCAAATTTATTATTCCATAAATAAAAAGGAAAAAACAAAGAATAATTATGATATGTTTTGCATCCCGATCCACAGATGATATAAAAATTGTCCTTACATCAGCAATTAAACCAAAAACAACTGGTATACTTGGAATAAATGCCACAATATATGTGCTTTTATTTGTCAAACCCAAATTATACTTGTCTACCCACCAGTTTTTTGAACATAATTTTATTTTTGCATGTTTTCTCATTCATGTCTTTCTGTTTAAATAACCTATATGACCTATATTTTTTATTAATCAGCATAATATATTAAATAATTTAATGTTTTTATAATATCAATATTGTTAAAAAACATTTTTTCAGTCTGAACTACAAAATTGTATTGCATTTTTTTCTATCCTGAAAAGTTGATCTAATCTCAGCAAAGCCCCCCCATAATTGTATACATTAATATATCCACAAATTCTCAAAGCCGAAAAAGTGAATTAAAAAATTCATTTGTAATTGATGACCAATAAATTATCAGCTTAGTTTAATCGGAAAATCTACAAATATTTGAACTCCGGTCCAGATCAACCTGAATTTCAGGACATTCAAATTTAACGGGAAAGTAATTATCTATTCGCTAATGGCACAATAAACAAAATAAAAAAACACATCTCCTAAAACCATCTTTATTAAGCTAAAAAGCGGTGTTTAAGGCTGGAAATGGTCCTTTTTCAGGTGTTTATTTCTTTAACAACAAGAAGTTACTGCGGTCCGACCCGAAAATCTTTTCACAACCCGTTCAATGTTGTAATTTTATACTTCAGGGTGGCTCTGTGGTGATCACTTCCCGAAGTTGGAAACCCGCCAATATCATATCACCACTGCCCTTTGTCTCAATTTATATTGATACATCCTGTTAGTTCAGTAATCTATAAAACTAACTTTTATAAATCAGCTTAGATTTTCAGGTTTCCTGTATGAGTTTGGCTTACAATGACATTCTCCAGCTCCATAAATCCCATCCTGGATGGAGACTTCTCCGGGCAGAAAATGCGCCCCTTATCATTTCTTTTCTCAATAAAGCATTCATTGAACCAAATATACGGCAAATAAGCCAATCCGACCTGATTTCCAGACTTGATGACACGCTTTATGCCCTGCGCCAAAGTGAAGGCAGTGATTGTTACCCCAGAAACGCTTCAGCCTATCTTGAGGATTGGGCTAATGACAGCAAGGGATGGCTTCGCAAGTTTTATCCTGACAATTCCGATGAACCACACTTTGACCTTACCCCTGCAACAGAAAAAGTTATCGGCTGGCTTGCATCTCTTACTGGCCGCTCATTTATCGGCACAGAATCGAGACTGTTAACCATTTTCGACCTGCTCAGGCAAATAGTAATCGGAGCAGAAACCGATATTGCCACCAGAATAAAAACCCTCGAAGAAAAAAAAGCGCAAATCGACAATCAGATAAACGCAATAAAAAATGGTGAAATACCTGTACTTGAT
>JAAYEB010000060.1 GCA_012728995.1 Fibrobacter sp.
ATCAGAAAAAGATGAAGCAACTATTTCATTGACCAAAATTGAATAAATCTTTGAGCCACGATCCGGTTTCCCAGGAGAACCATTTATTTCTGATGAGGCTTTCCAGTTAGATGCATCTTTTTGATCTCCAGGATTCTCTTCATTAACAGTTACGATTGAAAAACCAGGGCCATCGGCAGCAGCAGGCCAGTTGCCGCTATCTTTATATTCTGTTTCGGCAATAACATTTCCGTGTAAATTACATAAAGTAACACGCTCGCCACTGTTACTTAATCGACCGGTAAAAATTCCCGCAATTGAAACATCTGGATACAGTTTTGTAAATAGTTCTTCACTATTGGTCAGAATAAAATAAACATCTTTATCAAGTATTATATTATCTGGGAATTGAAATTCAATACCACTGGAAAAGTAATATCCACCAATATTTACCCGCCCCAAAGACCGGTTTTTAAATTCTATAAACTCCAATGTGTCTGTACCTCTATTATACATAATCTCAGTTATTATAATGTCTACCTGGGATGATTCAAGAATTCCGGCTGGATTAATACAGTTTAAAAATGAAAGCCCAATTATACTAAAAACAATTAACCGTTTCATAAACCACCTTTGATTAATGTGCAGATCATCGTTAATTAATCGTCTCCTCAGGTATGATAAAATAATATTAAAAATTTTTTAACATTTCTGGAGAAGGATTATACATTTTTTTAATCAGGTATTTTGTATAAAGAAAAATTGAAAATGAGATCCGGATAATTTTGGAAAAACAGATATATCACCCATTCTGTCTGTCAAATATGAGCCTTGTTGTTGTTTATTATTTACAGATTGAATAAATCCTGTTCACGCATAAAAATGAATCAGAATCGCTTGTGATCTTACAACAAATGTTTGATAAAAGTTATTCGTACTCTATTCATTAATAATCAGTACAGATTTTTATGTAATTTTCCATAATCCAGTTTTTCTTTTGATAAAGGTTGTTTTTTTTCGTCTGGAATCCCGATTGCAATAATTGATTCTACCCTCAGGTGAGATGGTATTTTCAACAGGTTCTGAATATACTTTTCTGCAGATATCTCTGAATTGTGATGGCGATTTCTGATTTGAATCCAGCAGCTTCCCAATCCCAGTGAATGTGATTGAAGTTGTGCGATGATTGAAGCGATGGAACAATCTTCTACCCAGACATCCGACTTTGTCTCATCTCCACATACAACTATACCCAAAGGAGCATTTTCAAGAAAATTTGAACCGTGTGCCTTTGCCCTGGAAAGTTTTTTGAGTATCGCTAAATCATCAACCAGAATAAATTCCCATGGGTTGATGTTTCGCGATGAAGGAGACCTGAGCAACGCCTCTGCGATAAAATCCATAAGCTTCTTGTCCAGTGATTCGGGAACATATTTCCTAATGCTTCGTCTGTTTCGTAAGATATCAATCATGATTACCACCTTTTATCTTAATGAATTGTGTTTTTTTACATACCTGTAAACTTTCCAGGTGCAGGACATCCTTGCAGGAACTTTACGCGAGTCATTTTCTCGAACATTGGTATTAAGATTCAGATCCAGAACGCTTAATATGCAGGTATGGGATAACGATAAAGATTACGACAACGATTTTAGCTTTTTTTCTTCATTCTTCATTCATAATTCACCATTTTATTATGACCTTCACAGCCATAAAACCCTTTCTGCACAATACCGCTATGCAGCTCATTCCCGCACTGCGGGACAAGCTGTAAATTAATCGTTTCCATTCAGGTTTTATTGAAATCAGACTATTTGATTGACAATTAACCACCACATAGCTTGCACGGTATACCATCATTTGGTCCACAAGGACGCCCTTGGGAGGTCTTATAATACCGGCAAGATGAATTGTGCCTCTTATTTCCTGATTTTGTACACCAGTATCCGGTGTCTTTTTCAACAGATTCAGTAGTTGATTCTGAATCTGACAAAACCGGTTTCTGTGTCGTTAACAAATGTTTTAGTTGTTGCAGCTCACTTTTTAACTTCACAACTTCTTTTCCAAGATATGCAATTTCGTTCTCAAGCTTGCTGATCTTTGTACTGTCTGAAACGCAGATATCGCAAGCCGGGCTATTCCCTGTTAAAAGCAACAGGACAGCAACCGTAACACCAATATAAATAATATTCCTGTACATGTGAGTCCTCCGCTTTAATACTGTTTCCTATTATAAAGAGCGAAATTTTTTGATTGTGATAGTACTTTTCCTTTTTTGACATTTGTCATCAAGCTTTTCTAAGCAATTCAGGATAAAAACTAAGAACACTTTTCGGTTTTTTATCGAAGAATTCAAAAAACTGACCGCCCAAAAGCCAACTTACCACACAGGGAAACAAGCAAAGATTAACAATCAGATAAACCTAAAAACCCAATACAGGACTATATTTCCCTTACCGAATCGGTACCCACCCTGACCATTGCTTTTCCCATTCCTTCTACCGACAACATAAGAAAACGGGAATTCCGTATATTAAGAACCTTTCCGCGAACACCCTTTAGTGCACCCTTAATAATTTCGACTTCCATTTCAGGTTCAATATTATGGGTTGCAGGCAAAACCAGATGTCCCTTGTCAAGTGCCCGATAAACAACAGACAATTCTTTTATGAATCGCTGTTGATTCTTGACTTCAATCAATTGGACTACTCTTCCCGTTTTATATATATCATGTGGTGAATCCTGGGCAAAAGCAATATACCCCGTAAATAGAGGAAGCATATAAAAACGCTTTTTCCTTTTACAACCAGGTTTTGCAGGCAAAAGATATGTTTTTTTATATAGAGGAAGATAGTATTCGATTTCCTTTTCAAGGAAATCGAATGCAAGCTGTTTTTCCTGACGGGATTTGGTTTTAGCAATCCACCACCGTGCTTCAGCTTTTTCTATCAACCGATCGGGAAATCTTGTCGGGGGCACTGTTTGAGTATTTTTCATAAACTTCAAATATGTTATAATAATGTAATCAGTTAAGAAACTTTAATTTGAAATAGCGTAATTATAATAGAAAGCATAAAAGTATGTGAATAGTCCGGTTCAGAATTAAATTTCTATATCCAGCCAAGCAGTTTATACCCCAGAATACCATAATATTCATGAATTGATCTGGTAGACTCCATTAAAGCGTTGGCCTTAGGAAAAAAATCGAGTACTGTATTTAAAATATAATCACTGGAAATATAATCTACCGGTGCCGGAAAAACTTCAAACTCTTTTTTTTCAAAAACTTTAACAGACCTTAACATATGTGAAGCACTCGTGATTAAAATGATTTTTTTTGGCAACTGTAATGAATCCAGAATTTTTTCAATGTATGGAGCGTGCTCATATGTGTTTTTTGCAAGTTTCTCCATAACAATAGAAACCGAATCTACACCGATTTCTTTTAAAAGAATGGCATTATGTTCTCCTTCGCTCATATACTTCCTTACAGCTCCAACCGGACCACCAGTTGTAATGACCCGTTTTGCATAGCCAGCTTTATACAAGCGTGCTCCATGTATTATCCTGTCACCGGCTTCACCTATTTCAGGGTAAAGCCGGGGTGGAATCATAGGTTTTCCACCTCCCCCAAGGACAACAATTGCAGAGCAATCCCGTGGAAGACTGTCAGTAGATATATATTTTCTCTCAAGTCCTCTGGCCAATAAATTGGAAACAAATGGTGATGAAAAAACAGACAGTATAATTAGCGAAACAGACCAGAATATTAAAGCATATTTTTTTTTATAAAAAGTCGCTATTATTCCAGCTATCCCGAAAACAAGAACCAAACCAAGCGGATACAATGGAAGTGCAATGAATTTAATTATTAATGCCATAAATGGAAAATAATTAATAACCTGAATAATTTTTATACCTTCTCTTAATCAGCCAAATATCATTTTGTATTAAGTGTGTGTCAGGTCTGTACCCTTTGCTGTTCTCTTCACCTTATCAACAGGTTGGTATTATGGCCAAAGGTATTTTTTGCCTTGAAGGTTTATGGAATAATAATCTGAAGCACAAATCCACTGTTCAGCCTATTCTGGATATGTTAGAACTGAATGGAGGCATGAAATATATTCATCATGATGTAGCAACAATCAGCGAATTTGAATTTTATCTTCGCTGCTGGAAACAGCCCCGTTATCGTAATTTTCCAATACTTTATCTGGCTTTTCATGGTGAAAATGAAGCAATACTGATTGGTAAAAAGTGCTACACATTGAATCAGCTATCAACAATTCTTGTCGATTCATGTAATAATTCAATTCTTTTTTTGGCATCGTGCAGCACACTTAATGCCAATACACAATCTGTACAGAACTTTTTAAAAAGAACTGGTGCATTGGCCCTTTGCGGATATAAAAAAAGGGTAAACTGGATGCTGGCTGCTGCTTTTGAACTTCTACTGCTCTCTTCCTTTCAGGAAATCGAGTTTTCCTGCAGAGCTATAGGCAAAATTAAAAAAAAAGCAATTTCTCTCGAAAAATTATTCAAAGAGTTAGATTTTACGATCATTACAAAGAAGGATGTTAAGACGGGGAATAAATAATACTGTCCAGATATTTGATACTATTATTTCTGGAAAAAAGTAATTTTACGTCATCAAGATTCCGATATTAATTGAATTCAGAATTTAGAATGAATATTCAGAATAATTCTCTTTTTTTTAAAGTCACTTGATTTCCCATTTCCCTTTCCGTACTTTAATAAGCTATTTTTTTTCTGCCCTATTAAATTTAAGGATTACGCTATGGCTAAAATTATTAATGAAGTATCCAGAACATTTTCAGAATATCTTCTTTTGCCACGCCTGACCAAAACGTTTCACACTCCGACCAATGTTAGTTTAAAAACTCCAATTGCAAAAAACTCGTCAGAGAAAGAACCCAGACTATCACTTAATATCCCGTTTGTTTCAGCTAGTATGCAATCGGTTTCGGGATCAGAGATGGCGATTTCATTAGCACGAAGGGGTGGGTGTGCATTCATTTTCTGCTCACAGCCAATTGAACAACAGGCTGCAATGGTTTCCAGGGTAAAAACGCATAAAGCCGGATTCGTACCTTCAGATTCAAACCTTCGCCCGGACAATACACTTAATGATGCAATTGCGCTCAGAAAAAAAACCGGACATTCTACCATGCCTGTTACACATGATGGTTCAAAAAATGGTCAGTTTTTGGGAATCCTTACAGATAAAGATTTCTGGGAGTATGAAGATGATCTCGAAGCCCCTGTATTGGAGTTCATGACAAAAAAAGAGAATGTCGTTTACGGTTCAGTCGGCATTTCTCTTCATGAAGCCAATAAATTATTGAGGAAAAATAAAAAAGAGTGTCTTCCCATACTGGATAAAAACGACTGTCTTCATTCACTCGTTTTTAAAAAAGATTATTTTGACCATATGAATAATCCAGATGAACTTCTTGATCGAAAAAAAAGATTAGTAACAGGTGCCGGAGTTAACACTCATGATTATGAAGACCGCGTTCCTGCTCTTATCAATGCAGGTGTTGATGTCTTGTGTTTCGATTCATCTGATGGATACTCAGAATTTCAAAAAAATGCAGCTATATGGACAAGAAAAAAATTTGGTGATCAAATTGTCGTTGGTGGTGGTAATGTAGTTGACGGTGATGGTTTTCGTTATCTGGTTGAAGAGGCTGATATAGATTTTGTTAAAGTTGGTATCGGTGGTGGATCAATCTGTATCACACGAGAACAAAAAGGTATTGGCCGTGGTCAGGCTTCAGCACTGACGGCTGTTGTCGCAGAACGAAACAAGTACTTTTCCGAAACCGGAATTTACATACCGGTCTGTTCAGATGGCGGTCTTGCCAATGATACACAAATAATCATAGCACTGGCCATGGGAGCAGACTTTGTAATGATGGGCAGGTATTTCGCAATGACAACCGAAAGCCCTACACCACGTGTATCGATTGGCGGCAGAATGTACAAACCCTATTGGGGAGAAGGTTCTAACAGAGCAAGAAACTGGCAAAGATATAATAATGAAGAAGCAGGAATGAAATTTGAAGAAGGTATTGATGCCTACGTGCCGATTGTAGGTTCTGTTCGTGAAGTTTTAAGTGTCACTACTACAAAACTGAAATCAACCATGTGCAACATGGGTTCCCTTACATTAAAAGAGTTCTCTGACAATGCAGTTCTTACCCGTATCTCCGAACAATCTTTTGTTGAAGGTGGTACCTCTAATGTACTTTCAGTCGATAAAGATATCCCACGTGAAGTATGATTTTACATAACAACAATATTTTATTTTATCGGTCCGTATTTCCAAAGTACTTCATAACTCAGTGG
This sequence comes from Fibrobacter sp., assembly GCA_012728995.1. Taxonomy (GTDB): domain Bacteria; phylum Fibrobacterota; class Chitinivibrionia; order Chitinivibrionales; family Chitinispirillaceae; genus JAAYEB01. The sequence continues at coordinate 6,352 of JAAYEB010000060.1, forward strand.
ACATTTCAAATAAGGAGGGGTACTTGTGAAAAAGTCTGTAATTTCTAAACCACTGATTCCATTTTCAATGCTTGCGATTGTAATTATAGCCGCATTAGTCGCTTATTCAACCTGTTCATTCGCAGAATCAAAAAATCCTGAACGCGGAAGTATAAAATTTGGAGCTGAAAAAAAGCCAGCCATCTCAAAAGCGGATCAAATAAACGAAGTCAGGTCAATTTTTGCTGATATTGCCGAAGAAGTAGTTCCAACTGTTGTTCAGGTTATTCCGACAAAAATTGATACAGTCATTTTTTCAAACAATCCATTTTATCAGTTTTTTGGCAGCCCTTTTGGATTTGAGGACTTTTTCAGAAATTCACCACGCCAAAGGCGTCCTCCAGTTGAAAAACGGGAATACCGTCAGCAAGGCCTCGGTTCCGGCGTAATTGTATCCAAAGATGGGTACATTTTAACAAATCATCATGTGGTAAAAGGTGCGGATGAAATCGAGGTAAAAACATCTGATAACCGAAGTTACCAGGCTGATGTTATTGGTGTGGATTCGCTCTCAGATGTAGCAGTTCTGAAAATTACAGATAACGTTAAAGATCTCCCGGTTGCTTATCTTGGTGATTCAGACAAGCTCCGTCCAGGAGACTGGGCTTTGGCAATAGGCAACCCTTTCAGCCTGAGTTCATCAGTAACTATGGGAATAATTTCTGCCCTCGGTAGAACTGCAGGAAATGATGCAAATTCATATCAAAATTTCATTCAAACCGATGCTGCAATTAATCCGGGTAATTCAGGCGGTGCTCTCGTTAACATAGATGGAGAGCTGATTGGCATTAACACCATGATTTATACACGATCTGGCGGTAACATGGGAATTGGGTTTGCAATCCCAATAAATATGGCCCGCAGAATAATGGAAGATCTTATTTATGAAGGAAAGGTTAATCGGGGCTGGCTTGGTGTCATGATTCAGGAACTCGATTATAATACAAGAGAAGCTTTGGGAATCGATAATAAAACCAAGGGTGTTCTTATTGGTGATGTTTTTAAAGACCAGCCTGCAGACAAAGCCGGTATAAAACGTGGCGATATTGTACTATCAATCAATAATAAACCTGTCACAAATACCAATGAACTGAAAAATGTTGTTGCAAGTATTCGACCAGGTAAAAAAGCTCCTGTCGAAGTTTTACGCAATAACAAAAGAATTACCCTTCATGTGATTCTGACAGAAAGAGATGATAACAGAACGAATCAAAGCACAGCTTCAGACAGTAAAGACAGTCCTGATGGCAAAAATGATGACATTTCTCAATTACTGGGAATAAAAGCAGGTAATATCACTCCGGAATTTCAGAATCAGTTGGACCTGAGTAAAAACACTAAAGGTGTTATTATCCTTGAGATAGAACCTGGTTCACAGGCAGAAAGAGAAGGTATTGCACAGAATGATATAATACTTGAAATAAATCGGAAACCAACACCTACTGTCAAAGAGTTTAAAAAATTGTTAAAATCAGTTAAACCCGGAGATTCTGTTCTCTTCTTGTTACAAAGAGAGGGTAATACATTCTTCAAGGCATTCAAAGTCAAAAACTGACTTAAATTACTACACGGGCGGAGTACTTCAATTTTTCCGCCCGTTTTTCTGAAAAAAACAACCACTGTTTCGCTTGGTATTTCTTGACTCTACATTATATAGAACGTATCTTAAACTATATTGTTCCAATGGACAAAGTGAATCATCAAAAATTTAATATCAGGAGGCGTTATGAAGAGGTGGCGGGTTTTAAAGTTTGTTAGCTTAACCGCTATAATTAGCATGATTGCTTGCGGAGTAAGTGATAATTTCCTTCAACAAGCTGAAGAACGTATCGATAATTTAAAAAGTATGGGTATGCCAGACAGTGCTCTTTCGAGTATCAAGGTTTTTTTATACCAGGCAAAAGACTCAAAACAAAGAGGACATACCGGTATCGCAAAAAAAGCAGCAGACTCCCTTAAAATCAACCTTTCAAAGGCAGAGAAAGAATATAAAGATATTGTCAGCCAAAAACAAAGTTCACTGGACTCACTTCGCTCAGTAATCAATCAGGCCCGTAATGAACTTTCAGGCCTGGCTCTTAAAAAAGTCGATAGTTTAATGGTACCTGTAGATTCTTTTGCCAATATGAAATGGTACCTGCAGGCTTTCAATCTTGCTAAAGATATTAGCGAAAAGATCCCTGAATATAAACAAAACCTCGAAAAAGCAAACAGTCTGCGGGGAAAAATTCCAGGCAAATGGATCTGTACCAACATTACAAAAAGCACAGAAAACAAAGCAATTAATGCTGTCGAAAAAAAGATATTTACGTTTAACAGAGACGGAAGTGTTCATCTGTTAGAAAACAAAAAAGGTCAAAGCGGCCCCTATCTTAAAGAAGACTGGGAGTTTGTTTCTGATGGCAAGTATGATATTCTGGGAGACACCATATATCTTTTTATCAGCCGATTTGCATCTGTTCGTCAAAATTTCCATCGAATGTATGTTGAAAATGGTAAAAAACTCTGGAGAAGTGAGCCACAACCTACTTACGATTCAACTATTACCGATGGCAGTCAGGACAGGTTTATAGCCTATAACGACCTTTTGGAAGATTTCAAACAAGTCAATAGATACTGAGAAATATTCCACAACATGATTTGTGGATTTTAAATACCTCAACCGAGTATATGTCGGCTAAACTACCAGCGCAGCAGCGATGGTAGTTATTTTTTTAATTAAAAAAAAGGCAGGTTATAAAAACCTGCCTTATTTGAACTCTGAAATATAACTGTCATCCTGCAGGAACTATATCAACCCTTTTTTTGTTTCCAGTAAAACGAGAAAACCTTACAACACCATCGATCTTTGCAAACAGGGTATCATCACTGCCTTTCCCGACATTAACACCGGGGTGCACATCAGTTCCTCTCTGCCTGACAATAATAGATCCTGCTGTTACTTTTTCTCCTCCAAACCTTTTTACGCCTAACATCTTAGGATTGCTATCGCGTCCATTACGACTGCTTCCAACACCCTTTTTATGTGCCATATAAATAATCTCCTTATTTAAATATTTATCGAAACAATCTGAAGTCTAGTAAGCTGCTGCCTATGACCATTAACACGTCTGTAATCCTTACGACGTTTCCGTTTAACTACCAGAACTTTACTGTCCTTAAAATGGTCTATCACTTTAGCAGTAACAGTAGCTCCTTCAATTACAGGAGTTCCAATTTTGATATTTTCACCATCTGCAGCAAGTAAAACTTTATCTACAGTTATCTCCGCTCCTTTTTCAGCATCGATAAGAGGCACACGAATGGTAGCACCCGGGGTTACTTTAAACTGAGCTCCACCTTGTTCAATTATGGAATACATGATATCTCCTCTTATTCTGAGTCGGTTATTAACCTGTTATGTATGCTTCCAGGCATTAAATACTTGATGGCCAATGAGAATTAGCCAAAGAAAAGGCTTTGTAATATACAATTCGACAATTTCAAAATCAAGATTCTGTTTGTTTTTAACTGGAACGGTTATGAACAGGTGTAATAGTATATTCATCCTGATCCAACTGCTCATCTTCAACTATATCCACTTTGAATTTATGCTCACGTTCCAGCATTTTTTTCATACCAGCTCCATCTTTAATTAAATATGCAGCAACAGCCGGATGAACAGACAATGCAATTTCAGGTGCATTATAGGTAGTCCTCCGAAGATCCCTGTCAATGCGCGCAACTACAGTTTCTGCTGAAAAAACCCATCCCAAACCATCACATGCATGGCATACATCCGTAAAAAATTCCTGAAGTTCGGGACGCACTCTTTTTCTGGTAATCTCTATCAGGCCAAATTTTGATAATCCCGTACATGCGGTTGCAGTAGGATCCGCTGCTAGGGATTTTTGTACTGCGATTTCAATTTTTTTACGATTTTCCGGATTTCTCATATCAATGAAATCAACCACTATCAAACCGCCTATGTCACGCAATCTTAATTGTCGGCAAATTTCACTCACTGCATCCAGATTGGTTGCAAATATTGTCTCCTCCAGGCTTGACCTGCCAATATTTCTACCTGTATTGACATCAATGGCCACCAGAGCTTCAGTTCTGTCGATTAAAATATATCCACCGCTTTTCAACCAGACTTTTCGTTTCAACAGACGTTCCAGATCTTTTTCGATATTAAATTTGTCAAATAGTGGAATTTTGTCTTTATAACGTATTACCCTGCTGCATAAATCTGGAGAAAGGGCCCTTAAGTACTCAAGTATTTCTTTGTGATCATCATCCTGATCTGCATAGACCTCTTTAACTTCATCAGAAAACAGATCTCGAATGACACGGGTTGTTATACCCAGCTCCCGGTATATCAGCTTTGGCCCCGATCCTTTTAATGCTTCCTGCTGGGCAATTCTCCAGGCATCAAGTAATAAATGTATTTCTCTGATAAACTCTGTTTCAGAAACCTGTAATCCAATAGTTCTTACAATAAAACCAACTCCCGGTGGTTTAATCTGAGCAATTATTTTTTTTAGTTTAGCTCTCTTTCTGATATCATGTGTTTTCTTTGAAACCCCTATGAAATCCGTATCAGGTACCAAAACCAGAAACCTGCCGGCAAGACTTATCTGAGTGGTAATTTTGGCCCCTTTTGTACCTATAGGTTCTTTTGCAACCTGAACCAGTATCTCCTGCCCTTCCTCAAGTACTTTTTCAATAGGAATTCTCGGGATTCTTTTTCTCTTTGTATTATCCTGTCCCATGTACCGTTCAATCTTTGCATCATCCGCTTCAAGCAGTACAGACGGGTCAACATCTGTAGCATGAAGAAAGGCACACTTTTCGAGGCCTATATCAACAAACGCAGCCTGAATACCGGGTAAAATCGACTTTACTTTTCCACGATAAATATTTCCAACCAGCCGGAACTGATCCGGCCTTTCCACCACAAGTTCTACTACCTTATCATTTTCAAGAAGCGCAGCTCTTTTTTCTGTAGGAGTAGCATTAAACAGAATTTTTTTTAACATATATAACTCTTAGAAGAATATTTCAGCAATTAATGCGAATCTGTTTGTTTTATTTACCTCTTCATCTCTTTTTACTTTTCCGATTGCATACTCGGCTCTTCCCTTGACATTATCAGTAAACACATATTCGATATGGGGAGAAAAATGGATTGTCCATTCAGTCAAAGGATCATCTTCTTTCATCTCACCCTGTTGGTCTTTCTTTTCAACGGTTTCCTCCCTTACTTCATTTGTGAATCTTGCACCTATCGTCGTACGACCCCTTACAGGAATAACCCAGGAAAACAATCGTATTTCAGCCAATCTGCTGTTGCTTTCAAGCGAATAACTGAAATTAATATCCTGACCATGCCTTTTTATTATTGTCTGGCTGATAAGAGAACCATTCTTATCATACGACCCGTTTACTTCTTTGGATTGTCCATGCCTCGCGTCAAAATTAACAGGCCATTTTCTTAAAGTACCATCCAGCCCTATCATTGGAGCCCAGTCAATTCTGGACCCTTTTGTCACATTGTATGAACTGGAATTTCCTTCCTGAAAACGTAATGTAAAATTCGAGTTTACATTTAAGTTCCGGACAAGTTCCTTTATCCCGGTCAGATTGGCAAATGCCGAAGTACTGGCACCTAAAGATAATTCAGGAAACACTGTAAGCGTATCATAAAATAAAGTATCAGGTTGCAACTCATGCCTTTTGTCCCAGCCAAGTGAAATGGTATTGAACGTTAAAGGAAATGGCTTTGAAAGGTTTAATCCTGTTGATACAGACCATCTCCTGTCTACAATTCGCTTGTCATCTTTATAAAAATCATACTTGTCATCTCCAAGACGATATTTCATACCACCCAACTGGTATTCATCCATATCTCCGGTAATCAAATCCCATATCCCTGTACCCCGTTTTCCCTTGAGGCCAAGCTGGTAGGTGAGAATCTCTCTTCGATTAATATTTTTTTCACCAAGGAACTGTTCACTAAGATAGTTATTTTTCAGGTCTGATGAAACCGAATAACTAAAATTTATACTTCGGAGTCCAATATTATTGAATCCCTTACCAATTCCTGCAGCAAAAGAACTGTCCCCAAAAAGTGAAGACATACCTTGAAACAATTGGTTGAAATCCAACGTACTGTTTAATGAAAGAGTTGTCATGACCCCTGCGCTCAAGTACTCAACAGTATCTTTTGACCAGGTAACCATGTCTTCCTGGTAGTTCGACGAGTAATTCGCAGTCGTGCTCAACCATCCAAACAGTTGAGGGCTAAAATTTACACTGGTCTGCTGTGTTCTCCCCTTTTCACCCCACAGTATGCCATATTCTTTCCATTTCGACTGGTCATGAAAACTGAAAACATGATCAGCCTTTTCTTTAAAATTACCTGAAGCAATATCTTTCAGATCCCTGTTAACTCTCAATGAATACTCAAAACTGATCAAAGGAGATATCGGTGAATAATTAAATCTCATCCCATGACTCATATCAAAACCTTTTGTAACATCTGCAATGTTACGTTCATTTTCATAATGTGCGTGACGACGAAAGTTGGCATCAGCCAAATCGAACTCCATTACAGTTGGAAGCAGTGAAAACTCATAAGATTTCAGATCTGCCGGGAACCACTCAGATTCAACATTTCCAAAAGGTCTCCATTTAGTCCATTCCGGAGGATTAACAGGATTTAAATTATACTTGAGTTCACCTTTATAAGTATCAACCGTATCTATTATGACAAAATCGCTGTCACTATCAGGTGCCGGACCTTTAGCCTGTTTATTTACTGAAGATGAATAGTTTATTCCTGTGGAAATTCTGTCTGCAGTTAAATTAACCAGTGGATTTTTGGAATACCCACCTTTTTTGAAGTTTGCGTATGCAGTAGTTGTTACATTCTGTGTTTCATAATGTTCGGCACTGGTTTTATCTTTGTTACTTTCCGATCCTGTAACCATTTTTGCTGCATCCGAGATCATATCAAAAAAACCATCAGGATGTCCATTCTCATGCAAAAGGACATCCCCGTTTTTTAACTGCGGCCTGGTTAAAGAGCTATTTACAGATGCACCAACAGGTAAAGAAACATTCCAGTCATCCGGAAGAAACTTGTTTAATGCCAGATTTGCACTAAGTTGACCAGATAAACGTGACTCCTCAGCCCGGATATCGTTTTCTGTCATTCTCATGAAATCACCATCTTCATAATTAACTCCAGCAGACATATTCAACAGATCTGAAAAACCGGTTTTTAGATCAACCCTTGTAGCAACTCCTTTCATCTTTCCAATTCCGGCCAGTTTCATCTCATTCACCCAAATTTCTCCCGAAACTAAATTGGGTGTAAATGAATCGCCCTTTCGAATAACTCCTAAAGCTGCCCAAGTTACTTTTGAAAGATCCGGCTGCATTCCTCTAGGAGCACGAACTTTTACTACTCCGTTTCCACTCGAATCAACATCTGTTATTATGGCACTATCGGGGTGCTGTATCATCCAGTCATCCTTGAACCTGGCTATTTTTCTCAGATCCAGTCGGATTTGTTGCCATCCCGCATGTATTTGCTGCCTATACTCATAATAAATTGAATCATTTGATCCAAATCGAAAAACAAAATCAACATCACCATCATAAAGGATACTGCCCCTGGATACATTTTCATTTCCAAACAACAAAAGGCTAAGTTCTTTGTAAGGAGTAAAATTGAACTGCTGGTAAAACGGTCTGGACACAAGTGCAGTATCACCAGCTTTAATATCATTAAAATTCAACCTCAAGGCAGATTCCCGTTCATAGTTGCCAATAGCATCCTTTTTTATCCTGATAAGATTCCTATCCAATTGACTTCTGTAATAAGCATCTTCATCATTGTTGATTGATGTTGCTTCTATTTTGCTTACAACAGAATCCTGTGCAGACCATTGATTCCCGACAAACTGCATTTCGGCAAGTGCCAACTGATGCTCTCTTGTCAAATTTTGCGGATCAAAACCGGTCCATATTATTCGGACCATAGTAATTCTGGTCCAGCTTGGATTGTTCTTTTCGGTACGAATATGTTCATACCCGGGAATGACCTCTTTAAGAGGTATACGAAACTTTTTCCACCCACTACCAGGGACCAGGCGTGCATCTTTGTCGAGAATAGCGTCGTGTAAATCAGTATCTCCCAGATCAATCTCATACTGAAAATATCGTTCCTTTATTCTGGTTTGCACAACTCCATCATAGTTTATATCCTCTCCGGTAAGCCTGTTATCACCCTGTGTCCTGCATGCATATCGGTAATTCTGTAATAAATCTCTGTCGTAATCCTTATAATTATCTTTTGCCGGGTCCAATGAATCCGGCCCCAGACGGGGATCACCATATTTAAGCGTATCCCAGCCCGTACCATCGATGTTTGGCACAAGATAATACTCAAGAGTATCATGAAGTCGGTCCCATCCAAGATCCAGTTTAGAATCGATTCTGTCGGTCCAGATTGCACTTGTGTCTTCCCTGTTTTCCATTCCATTTGGCGGACCACCATCCAGAGAAACATCCTCCCGCATCTCTCCGAATTGTATCAACAGTTTTCCTTTTCCCTCAAGCCCCCTTTCACTCAAATCTTTAAAGAGGAATTCGAAATAACGTTCTTTGGTTTTGTCTGCAAAGCTTGAAGAGAGCGGATACATGATTCCAGCCCAGGTGTTCTTGTATCTTTCCGGTGCAAAGTCTGGTGCAGGTGTGCAGTGAAGTCTGAGCATATATTGATAATCGATCTCTCCGGCCTGGCGTTTTTCGTTATCATTAACCCAGACATTTGTTTTTCTGACCATGTGTGTCTTATCCTCTTCGACAGGCTGAAACCAGTAAAAGTCCCAGGCTTGCGGATAATTTACTAATGAATCTGACAGAGAATCCGGAGGACTTGCTTTACTCCACTCTTCATGATTGGTTGGCAGCGTGTATGGTATTTTACTCTCCTCAAAATCATCAACAAACGCCTCATTATGAGTATTTGGATTCATGTAACTGCTTGCAACTTCAAAATCGAAAACTACTGAAGATGGATTATCTGTATGTACCAGAGGAATTCTGTTAACCAGACTGGTCATCCATTCAGGTTCCAATTCTATTCTTGAATTAATATCAAACAACCATTTGTTGTATGGCTCCTGCCCAAGCCGCGGTATGTCATCAAGTATTCGTGTGTTTTGAAACAGTACACTTGCACCGATAAAAGATTTATCACTGATTCCCGGCAATCTCAATTCACCATGCATTCCAAGAAACGTTTTTTTATCAGGAACAAACAATGCATCTCTCTGATATTCAATAGTAATTTTATCAGCTGCCAGAGCAGGAGGAGATTTTAAATACAGTTCACCCATATCGTAGTTTATATCGTAATCTTTATCTCTCTCCAGAACCCTTCCACCGGCTCTGACAATTTCCGTTCCTTTCATCACCCCCCAGCCCAGAGAAAACTCGGTCTGTTTTTGTGTACCTGAAGTATAAATAGCAAAAATCGGCTTATAGTTCTCATCCCGATTCCTGATTCGACTTTTTCCATAAGTATAGATAGTCGTATCCCTGTAATCTTCCAGTGCCGGGTTACGAAATGGTTCATTTCCAAAAAATGTAGTATCGTATGGTGGTATAATCATTACCGAATTTTCTTTATCAAAAATATCGGAACGGGATATGAGCGGAGTGTTTCCATCGGATATACCCAAAATCTGAGCATAAGTCAATTTGTCCTTGTGGTAGTCCTGTTCATCCGTTTCTCCCTCTTTCTTACGCTTAACTTCTATTTTGAATGACGCAAACGATTCGATTCTTTCATTTGAAAAACGATAAACATTTCTCCACATCAAATGATCCCGTTCGGGGTTTTCTCCTATAGAATCAATTGGTATATTATCTTTAAGCAGCCAAAGATTGACAATTGTATCTCCGGTTGCAATATCACCCTTTACGATAGAACCATCTTCAGTCCTTAGTTGAATTGCAATACGGTCTGTTTGCCGGATTGATACAGAATCGACAAACCGTATCCAGCCTTCATCCTTGTTTACAAAATAATGGTTTGATTCCGTAAGCTGTTGGAAAAGATATGTCTGTCCCGAACTGTCAATAATTGCAGATTTTATTGTTGTTCTACTATCTTTCTGCAGTTCGGCAACCTCTGCCTGGTTGCTTATTCCTTTCCATATACTCAATCTGTCAATTTTCGGAGGTGGAGTTACTTTTTGAGATGCATTGGGTGCATATTTGCGATTATATGCCCGTCTGTATATTGTATCCAGAAAGAAATATTTATACAAGACAAAATCATCTTCATAAAATGAAGATTCTCCGCCCTCGCCGGTCCCGATTGTCAACTTTTGCGACTCACCCTGTTCTGTACTTGCAATTGTTGTAAGAGTCAAAGGCCCGAGTTTTGATTTGACTTTGACACCAAACAGCCCCTCATGACTTTCCGAATATCCCGACAGGTTAGTCCCTGGCATGCTGAAACCGGTCCATCCGGCAATTACTTCCTGAATAATTTCGTCCTCAAGTTCACCAGGTTTAGATTCCTTATATTCGATTTTAAAATTTTTCAGATTATTGTCCATCTGAAATTCATCTTCACTGTTACCACTAATGTTAATATTTATCAGTTTCCCGACACTGCCTGTAATGCTGTATTGATAATCCAGATTAAAATCCATTCCGTGATTTCTACCAGGGTTTTCATCATTATCCGAGCGTTTGATAGTGGAATGATCGTAGCCGACAGTAATTGTCAACCTGCCATTTATACTTAATCTGGGCGGTTCATTTCCAAGAATTCTTTGTGCCCACGACGGGTATTGTACAGGAAGTTCCCATTTCAGTTTAAAGTCCTGTTTTTTAACACTTGCTTCACCTTTACCGATGTCAGACAGATGTTTTTGCCAGTTTCTGGACACACTGTAGTTTCGAATTGATGCCAGGTATTCATTTAATTCTCCATAGTGATATTCCCACATTGTGTAGCCAAGTTCATCATAACGGCGAAACGTAATCTGGCGTTTTTCAAAACCTACAACAGCAGTATCCTTGAAAATTGTAGTATTTAATTCCAGTATTACCGGATTTTTTTCTGCCAATGGTGAAGCAACATCTGTTTCTTCATCAAGAGGGTGAAATCCTTCTATTTTAGGTTGTTCTAAACGAATACCCTGCCCAAATACAATTCCTGTAAACATGATCAGAATCAGAAATATCCGGGATATTACAAAGCGGTGCACTACTGTTTACTCCTTTTTTTTCGGGAAACCTTATCCTGCACCGGTAAATCTTTACAACACCTGAAACCAACAGGGTTATGACGATTACGCGGGTAATAGCTATATCTCTTATCAAAACATCCACTTTGGGGACCACTCTCCCAAAATCCACCCATTATATAATGAAACTCCGGATTTTCCTTTGATTTTGTACTTGTCCATTCCATCAGATTCCCCGACATGTCAAAAGCACCAAAATAACCTCTGCACTCAGGTTTGGCTCCGCTTGCTGTAACAATTGTGTCCTGTGCAGCACATGCATACTGTTCATACAATTGACCATAAGGGTATTTCCAGCTATATGGTCCTGCACACGCCAACGACCACTCCTCAACTGTGCATAACCTCTTTCCAACAGAAAAACAGGAATCCATAGCATGGTATAAAGAGATATATGAAAGCGGAATCTCCCCTAACCTGTTCGGCCATTCAAAACGATCAACACAGTACTGAATCGAATCTATTTTTATATGCACCATATCATCCGGACAAGGTGATTTCTCCTGTTTCAGGAATTCATAAAATTCTTGTCTTATTCCCATTGTATTACCACAGCTGTCTTGTGCCCGATATTCAAGAGTCCCGGTTTTATTTATTACTATCGGACCCTTATCATACACTTTCCACAATGTATCAGCTTTAAAACGATACCATATACTACAAGGCCTGTTAGAAAACAATGATACATTCAGGGATGTTCTGTGCAAACCGCCTGAAGGATCCGGGTAGACCCATAATTCATCCTGAATCTCAAGACATGGATCTTTATCCTCTGATTCTGCTTCGGAAGAATCCTTCTGTACTGCTTCTTTTGCTGTATCGGTTATGTCTACAGAATCTGAATCACTTGAAGACAACGGTATTTCTTTTTCTTTCAATTGAACCACTTCTTTTATCACAGTATCCAAAACAGTCGTATCAATATCTGTAACCGTATCAACGTTATCATTAAAGGGTATAACTGTATCGGATGAATCGGTAAAAATATCGATCACCATTTCAGCAGAATCTTTAATAACGGTTTGTACATCTTTCTGTACAGTTTTTTCTGAAACTTTTGAAAGATACATCCAGAGAAATAAAAATAAAAATAAGAGTAAAATTATTAACAATACCCATTTTCGGGTTGGAGATTTTTTCTTTTTATTTAAACGTTTATTCACAATAATAAACCTGTACTCATTGTTAGATTAATATTATTTAACTGAAAACAGATGTATCATTTTCAATTGCAGAGAGTACTTTCAGCATATCTCCTGTAGCTTCGACATCATGAACCCTGAAGATTCTTGCGCCTCGTAAATAAGCTGCAGCTACTGTTGCGAGTGTCCCGAAAAGACGATTGTTTGCATTTTTCCCGGTAATCTCTCCTATCAAAGATTTCCTGGATGTACCAACAAGAACCGGATAGCCCATCTGAACTATTTCATTTAAACACTTAAGTAATAGAATATTATGGCTGTATTTTTTGGCGAATCCAAAACCAGGATCTATTATAATATTTTTTCTGGCAACTCCGACATTCAAAAATTTATCAACGGAGGTAAGCAGTTCCCTTTTAACCTCGCTTATTACATCATTATATGCTGGATTATTTTGCATTGTTTGTGGAGTTCCTCTTGAATGCATCAGTATCACCGGACATTTTTTAGAAGCTGCAACTTCCTTCATTCTGTCATCGAACCGACCTGCACTGATATCATTAATCCATGATGCGCCATATTCGATAGCCGCTTCTGCCACAGGCGCCCAGGTTGTATCAATGCTTACAGGCCGATCAAACTCAGAAACTACTTTTTCTATTACCGGAAGAACCCTTTCAAGTTCCTCTTCGATAGAAATAACTGATGCACCTGGCCGGCTTGATGCTCCCCCGATATCAATAATATCAGCTCCTTCATCGCACAATTTCAATGCATGCTCAACAGCAGCAGAAACAGTACAATGCGTTCCACCATCATAAAACGAATCAGGTGTAACATTCACAATACCCATGATTGCAAATGGCTTTTTTAAAATTTTGTCAATTGAATACCGAGAGTCGATCATAGTTCTAAAAATAGATCACGGACTTACGGGAATGCCGACCCGAAGTCCGTGATTTTCAATTAATTAAACGAATTCTATTTTATCAGGCACCTGTTTTCTCCGGAGCGATTTCCGATTCAGAATCAGATTGAGAAACAGCAGCCATTTGCGGTTTTAAGGCAACACTGTTTTCATCAGTTCTTTTAAGCAGTGAACGGGATTTTCTTACAGTATGTAATGTATCACCCGCAATTACTCTCATAATTTCTTCGCGATCAAGAAGTTCATGCTCAAGCAATGCATTTGCCAGCCAATGAAGTTCTTCAATATGATCGGTCAGTATTTTCTTTGCCCTCTGAACCTGCTGATCAATCATTCTCCGCATCAGGGTATCAATTTCTTCAGCAGTTTTATCGGAATAATCCCGATGACTGGAAATTTCACGGCCAAGAAATATCTGCTCATCCTTTTCACCATAACTGAGCGGCCCGAGTTCATCAGTCATTCCGTAATCACAAATCAACTTACGAATAAGCTTGGTAGCCTGTTTTATATCATTTGCGGCTCCTGTAGTCTGATTATTATATATGAGCTCTTCAGCCATCCGTCCGCCAAGCATGATACAGATACGATCCAGGATATATTGTTTTGTATAACTATGTTTATCTTCGAAAGGAAGTGAGAATGTAACTCCCAAAGCCCTTCCTCTTGGAATAATTGTTACTTTATGAAGAGGATCGGCTTCTTTGCAATAAATATTACATATAGCATGTCCGGCTTCATGATAAGCAGTTGTTTTTTTCTCCTTTTCAGAAAGAACCATACTTTTACGCTCCACACCCATAAGCACTTTATCTTTTGCTTCTTCAAAATCGAGCATTGTAACAGTTTCCTGTCCATACCTTGCAGCCATCAAAGCCGCTTCATTAACAAGATTAGCCAGATCAGCACCAACAAATCCTGGAGTACCACGGGCAATTGTGTTAAGATCAACATCCGGAGCCAAAGGGATACTCTTGGAATGTACTTTAAGAATCCCTTCTCTTCCGGTAACATCCGGAACATCAACGACAATTTGACGATCAAACCGACCCGGCCTCAGCAATGCAGGATCAAGTACATCTGGCCTGTTGGTAGCTGCAATAAGTATTACACCGGAATTTACCTCAAACCCATCCATCTCTACCAGCATCTGATTAAGGGTCTGTTCCCGTTCATCGTGGCCACCACCAAGACCTGCCCCCCTCTGTCGTCCAACAGCATCTATTTCATCAATAAATATTATGCAGGGGGAATTGCGTTTTGCGGTTTCAAAAAGATCTCTTACCCTTGATGCACCCACACCTACAAACATCTCGACAAAATCGGAACCACTCATGGAAAGAAACGGAACACCAGCTTCACCTGCAACACATCTTGCAAGAAGAGTTTTTCCGGTTCCCGGAGGCCCCAGAAGCAAAACACCTTTTGGGATTTTGCCCCCCAGACGTTTGAATTTTTTGGGGTCTTTCAGGAAATCGATTATTTCCTGAAGTTCATTTTTGGCCTCTTCAACTCCGGCAGCATCCTTAAACGTTATTTGAGGCCGATCCATTGCCTGAAGCTTGGCGCGGCTTTTCCCAAATGTGAATATTCCTTTTTGCCCCGCCTGCATCTGCCTTATCATAAACAGCCAGAAAAGAATCATCAATGCCCAGGGAAGAACACCCATTACCATATCTCCCCAGTTCATCTTCTCCTGCTCGAAGGTATAATTAAAACCGGCTTTATTCCATTGTGAAACCATCTCGGAATCGATATAAGGTAAATTCACAACTATTTTCTTGTTAGGCTCAACATTTTTTAGCGACAGTGCATTAATAAGAGTAATCGGATCTGCAACTTCACCCTCAAATGTTGCTTTGTTAAATCCTCCTTGAATAATCTGCGCTTCAGTAATTTCTATTTCAGGATTATTCAAAACCTCCTGAAACTGACTATAAGTCAGCTTTATCTCTTTAGCTATCCCGTAACCTTCAATTGTCCGTAAAGCAAACACTACTGCAACAGCAATTGCAAGCCACATCAGTATGGTTTTAACCGGGTCTTTTCCTGGTCCTTTTGGACTACCCCCATTTACCTGTTTTTTTCGGCCTGCAGAAGATGATGGGCCTTTTTCTCCCACTTTCTGCTTTTTATCTTCTAATGCCAATGCTTCCTCCGATATGTGTAAAATATGAAAAATAAAAACTTGCAACTATATTATCATTAATACCTGAATGGAAACGATCAGTAAACAATCCCACTTCAAGGACTCACAAACAAATTGTCACTATTCAGATAATTTTTCCTGTTTTGTAATACCACTCAACATTTTTTCAATGGATTTAAAACCAGGTTTATAACATTTTCAACCTTCAAAAGAACAAACAACACCTGTTCAAAAGATTTATTTTTGGCCAGATATATTATTTTAAAAATGTTCAGTTAAATTAAATCCTGTTAATATACATTATATATCCTGCAAAATAGCCTTTGATGAAATTTTCAAAACCGATTCGGTTTGTTCAGTAATTCTGCAATTGTGATTAATTCTGATACCAGGAATCCATAAAACCTTATCATTACGATCAGCAATAACTCCCATGCGCTCACGAACCAATTTAGGAATTCCCTGCTTTGCAAGAAACCGTAAAAGGGTGGTTTCTGAAGCTCTTCCAAACGGTAAAAACCGGTCGTCTGCTTTCACTTTTCTGAACAACAAAATATCTCCACATGTTTTACGATCAAGCACAACAGCCCACTCATTATAACAGAGTTCTCCAACAGGAACTCTACCCTCTTCTACCATTAATTGCATATTCAACTCTTTGCATTCTGTTACACCCGGTACTGCAATCTCATAACAAAAATCATTATCACTGACTCTGGAACGCGAAAAAAGAATCTCTTTTTTATTCGGGAAATAGCACCACCGTCCAGGTAACAGGAACTGATTCCCATTTTTGGCACTATTCTCTAATACACCAAGGATATGATATCTGGTCACAGGTATTCCAAACTGCTCAAAAATCTCTCTCATTCCTTCAGACATACATTCCCGATCTTGTAATCCTTCTTTTTTCACAATAAAAGAGTGATCATTAGTCTTGATTACGAAACTATCTATCCACTTATTTACCTCTCTGCTTACAATATTCCATGATCCCTGAAGCTGTTCGGCAAGCACAGACAGATTTTCGACAATATCCGGAGCACTTTTTTCCAGTGCCGGAATCAGATTATGTCTTACACGATTCCTCTGGAACTTTGTACTTTCATTTGATGAATCGGTACGGAATTGAAGATTGTTGATTTTAAGCCACCCGGCCAGCTCTTTTTTGCGAACAAACAAAAGGGGACGCAATACCCCATCTTCCCTTATTGGAAGAATACCTCGAAGCCCACGGTGCCCTGTACCACGCAAAATCCGCATAAAAACAGTTTCTGACTGATCATCAAGGGTATGGCCTGTTGC
>JAAYEB010000444.1 GCA_012728995.1 Fibrobacter sp.
CTCAATGACGTTACGGCAAAATTAGGCTCCCGATTCAGGTTTGTCAATATTCATGAATTCATCGACCAGACTCATAACATCCCTGCAGATGCAAATCCTACGACACCGGGAAGACTTGAATCCAATATCAATGACGAGGATGAAAAGGAGATCGAAAAAATGGTGGATGCGTTCATAAAAGGTGCCTCCGAAAATCACATGGAGCGCGAGAATATCGTGCCGTCAATGAGAGCCCATTATCTTATAAACAAGCTGATGGACAAGATGGGCTGCAACGCGTTCACTGCTCCATGTTTTGACATCTGTGCATCAAGAAGGTTCAATGAAGAAAGATTTACCTTTTGCCTGAACCATTCCTTGAACAATGAAAACGGAATTCCGTCGGCCTGCGAGTACGATATGTGCGCACTGTTTGCAATGATAATCCTCATGAATACAGCCAAATCGGCTCCATACATGGGTAACACCATACCCAATCCAGTAAAAACCGGTTCATTGGCAGCGATGACAGAGCATGGCCTTGGTCTTATTAATTCGGAGGGGGTCTTCGCCCTTGAAAAGGAACTTGAAGGAATGGACAACCTTGTTTTTACCTTTCACGCCGTACCGAACCGCAAACTTAAAGGATTCGACCATCCCCCCGCTCCCTACGGCATACAGTCCTTCACACACAGCGGCTGGGGAGCCACCATTCGCTATGATTTTGCTAAAGATAAAGGCCGGGAAATCACCATGTGCCGGTTTGATCCAACATGCTCAAAGCTTTTTGTGGCCTGCGGCACAATCGTGGGCGGTATAGGCTACAGGGACAGGAACTGCAGCGAAGGAGTCATTTTCCAGGTTGCCGATTCAACGGATTTCTTTGAAAAGATAAGTCTTTTCGGTAACCATCATCCCCTTGTTTACGGTGATTATTTCAAACAACTGGTCAAGCTGGGAAAGATGTTGAAAGTTGAAATAGTTACCGCCTGACAGGTGATTGTGCTGTAACAGCAAATCATAACTGGCAATTACCGCACCGATTTACAGTGGTTTCTGGCAGGAGTATGGGATAACTGGTAATGGTTCTCTTTTCTGACATAAACCCTAATCGGTCGGTTGGTTGTCTGTAGGGAATTCCGCGATGTCGAGCAGTACGAAGTCAATGTTGTACTGGTTATATCTGCAAGGTGATATGACCTGCCGAAGTCATCCCGCTTCGGGATAAATAACCTTAATGTCGTAATGCCAATGGCGCGCAAGGCAGATCGTGTCAGGATCAGGAAAGCACTTTATTCTATTATCTGATTGAGCTGACAGGAGATTTGATTTTTTTGGGTAAACGATTAATCCGCTTAATAAACTCTTTTAATCTATAGCATTATTTTTTGAACAGTTTCAATAATCACAGGTACCTTATTGTCTTAACTGGCTAATAGTAACCATTTTTAAATTATTTTACACATCCATTCAAAAAAAATGTTGCTAATATACGCAAAAATGTTATTAGTTGTATCTGACCAATAAAAATAGATCAAAATACTTGTTAACCTACCCTTGTAGTAACTTATATTATAATTATTACTATTCAGTAATAACACCTGTTAAAAATCCAGTATTCAAGCGAGTATACCTATGAGAACTACATCAAACACACCTGCATTCTCTGTTGAAGAACTGAAATCTCTTCAAGCAGAAATAGCGGAATTAAAAAATGCCGAAACCCGTCTTCGAAAACTTGTCGAGCAGTCACGTGATGGGATTGTTATTCTCGATTCAGATTGTAAAGTATTCGATGCAAATCAAAAATTCGCTGATATGATTGGTTACACCCTTAACGAAGTCTACAATCTCTATGTCTGGGACTGGGATAAAACTTTTCCTCCAGAAGTCATCCGAGAGCTGGCGCTGGATGTGGATGAAAGTGGTCACCATTTTGAAACAGTACACACACGGAAAGATAATAGCAAATTTGACGTTGAACTTAGTAATAGCGGTACTATCGTCGGTGGTAAAAAACTCATTTTCTGTATTTGCAGAGATATTACCGGCAGAAAACAATATGAAGCACGACTTCAGGAAAGCCAGGAACAGCTCACGACTTTTATTGATAATATTCAGGGTATTGCCTACCAGATCATGCTGGCAGATATTGACACTTTTACCCCGCGACTTTTTAGAGGTGCAATCGAAAAAATCACAGGGTATACCCTCGAAGAATTTTCAACAAAGAAAAACTGGAACAACCTCATTCATCCGGATGACCTCGGTCGCGTCAAGGCCATTCGAAAGCGATTTCAGGAAAATCCTTACTTTGAGGCAGCTCTTGAATACCGGTGTATTGCAAAAGACGAATCGTTACATTGGGTAAAGGAACATGCACGTCTTGTCAAAATCGGCACTACAGAATTGCTGCATGGTACTATTTTCGACATCACTCAGCAGAAACAGGCAGAAGAAGAAAAACTGAAACTTGAGGAGCAGATCCGACATTCCCAAAAGCTTGAAGCCATAGGAACACTTGCCGGCGGGGTCGCACATGATTTCAATAACATCCTTAGCATTATTATGGGATACTCTGATATTGCTATTAAAACCATACCTGAAAAAACCCCTGCCTACAGTTACATTCATCAGATCAGTAAAGCATGCAATCGCGCAAAGGATATTATTCAGCAACTGCTTACATTCAGCAGAAAAACCGATCCAAAAAAAAAGCCATTCAATGTTGAACCGGTAATTACCGAAGTACTTACCTTTTTGCGCTCCACTCTTCCATCAAATATTGAAATACGTCAAAATCTTAATACTGACAATGAGATAATTCTTGCTGATCCGACACAAATACATCAGGTGATAATGAACCTTTGTGTCAATTCAGCCCAGTCAATTGAAAACAGAGAAGGGATCATTACTGTAACCGCGTCATCTGTATTTAGCTGTATCAACACTTTTGAGTCGTGCAGGGACTTACCTGAAGGACACTATATCAAAATTGAAGTAATCGACAACGGACCGGGTATTCAACCGGAAATAGCTGATCGGATATTCGACCCCTACTTCACTACAAGGTCAAACAGCAAAGGCTCGGGAATGGGGCTTTCTGTTGTTCTCGGGATTGTCCACAATCATGGCGGCTGTATCACAATGAACAGCAGACCCGCATCCGAAACTACATTCACGGTCTATCTTCCAGTTGTCAACATAAAAACGAAAGTATCTACTGAAAACAAAGAGGCACCGTGCACTGGCGCGGAATCGATTCTATTTGTTGATGACGAAGAGGATATCACTATTATCGGAAAACTCCTTCTTGAAGATCAGGGTTTTCGAGTACAGACTGAAGTCAATCCTCTGAACGCACTTACTGCATTTCGGAATAACCCGGATAACTACGACTTGATTTTTACCGATATGACCATGCCCAACCTGACCGGAGATGCACTTTTTAGGGAAGTACGGAAAATATGTCCCAGAATCCCGGTAATTCTCTGTACCGGGCATAGTGACTATATAAATCAGGAAGATGCACTGGCAATGGGAGTATCTGCATATATCAACAAGCCGCTTCGCGGCAAAGAACTGGTAAAAGTCATCAGATATGTTCTTGATAAGAGTAAGGATTCGACATTGCCACCCTAGTTCAGTGTTTGTCTATGACCTAAATCAGACGATTCCTTTACACGATCTGCTTTGTGGATATTGGGAAAAGAATCAGATCCAGAACGTTTAATATTTATTCGTGCACGATTACGATAACGATTACGACAACGACAACGATTGAAGTTTTTTTTCTTCATTCACCATTCATAATTCACGATTCACCATTACCTTATGACTTTTACAGCCAAAAACCCCTTTTCGCTCAATGCCGCTCTCGCTGCTCATTCCCGCACTGCGGGACAAGTTGTAAATTAATCATCCGATTTAGGTATGAAATCAATGAAAAGACGTTCCTGTTTGCCTGATATTTTATAAATCATTTCATTCAAGAATGCACTCATACATTTTATTTTTGCACAATATTACAGCACTGTTTTCATAAATGAAAGCAGTGCTGACTGGAACAGTATCCTGAACAGATAAAAAATTCCATTTACCGGATATCCTGTTTAAACAGACTACAGAATCTTTTTGAGACATACCTAATATCCAGTTTTTTGAAACCGCCAGAAACTTTTTGATACTGGATACTGGTAAAGGGGTTATTTTACCATTATGCACTTGTTGAACAAGCGAATCTGAAATTAAATAGATATTATCCGGGTCACACTCAATTGAAACCGGATCGGGCGATTTGAAAATATTTTTGAAATTATCCTCACCAGGTATAATCTTGTGTAAATTCCAGGAAAGAGTTGTTTGTGGCTTTTTATCTATATCATCCAGAATATCTGTTACTGGTTCTTTTTTACTGGAAACAGAAACAAAATAAAGTGCATTTTTGTGAAACATCA
The DNA here is from genome assembly GCA_012728995.1 of Fibrobacter sp. GTDB lineage: Bacteria > Fibrobacterota > Chitinivibrionia > Chitinivibrionales > Chitinispirillaceae > JAAYEB01. The sequence goes on from JAAYEB010000444.1 coordinate 4,437, forward strand.
TCTTGAGAATATGCTCATTCAGATTAACTATCGTATCGGCTGAACCTGTTTCTACTGAAATGCGAATAATACAGTTGCGGGGATGTAATTGTCTGGTATCATGATATAAAACAGATGCAGCAAATACATTTTGTTCCTTTATAATGATATCTTCAACAGGACCGGAAATTTTCCTTAGTAATACTTCCTTTGCGGATTCCCTGTTGAAAAGAATAATATTTCCATAATCTGTGGAGAGATAGATCTGGTTATTATAAATACTAAAATCCGTAATTCGCCCCTCACCACATCTGTAAATCAATTGCCTTTTTGGTTCAGCACGACTTGTAGACCAGATTGCATCATTTTCAATCCAGCATATTTCATCATTATAAATTTTTAGATTTGAACAGTTCCTGGTATCAACAAGGTAACGGCAAGTTTTTTCGGGTTCCTTTTCTCCTGCAGAAAGGCAGATCGCAACTACAGAAACTATCAATAAAAGTTTATAAGTTGTCATGATACTATTACCACACCTCTCCTGAATCGGTCCACAATAACCCATTAGAAATTGTATTTGTAATACCACCGGGATCGTCAATCCATTTTCCGTCTGCATTTTTCACCTGATTTACAGCAAGTATATTTGCAGTATAAAGAGCCCATGGGTCAGATGATGAACTGCGTGTATAAAGATAAAAGTTATACTGATCATCCGAAAGAACTGCGGTATCTGATGAACCATGAGGTTTTATCATTAGAATGGGTGTACCTGAAAAATAACGGAGCACTACTGGTTCTGTTTTGGTGAAAATATAAAGATGGCCTTCAATACCTGCTGTGTGCATTCCACTACGGGATTCAACAGTTACATTCATATTTTTCAAAGTTGGATTTGCTTCCTTAATAATGTAAAATGAACCTGGAAGTCTGAAAAAAGGGTATTCGTTTTTTCCTTCAAGTTCACGATTCATGACTGTTTTAGACCGGGCCCACCGATGAGTATTCCATGATGGAATTCCTGCACTGGATGCATACAGTAAAGAATAGTCAAAATGTCCGGTTTTATCTTTGCATAGAGCAGAAGCAAGAGAAAATTCCCTTTCAACAAAATTAAAAAATGGTGTACTGTCATTTGTGACTACTGTCATTTCTCCACCTATATAATTTGCCTGGTTTCCCATTGGGGCTCCCCAGCATGGCTTTCCCAAAAATGAAGCAGCTGCACTGCAGTATTCTCTTTTTTTAATTGGATCTACAGTACTTCTTTGATACAGATCAAATTTCAGGTATTCAGGAGATATGTTTTCTGAATTCAGGTTCCGGTGTACCAAAGTAAATTCATCACGGGGTTTTCCCTCTGATACCAGTTTATTTACTGATTTAAGCTTCTCTGTATAAAACGGATTCCAGTGACATCCCCATAATTTAAAAAATCCATTAGGGTGAAATGCATCTTTTAGCTTACTGTAGTTGCTCATAGTTCCTGGAGCCTGCCAGTCTTTCGATCTGCCGTCAAGATCTGAAGGATCCCTGTCTATATCGGAACCGCTTCGATCGTAGGTATTCCATAAGATCGGGCCCATATAGTAAGCATGACTGAATATTCCGGTTTCAATCAAAGTTTGAGGTGCTTCAGTCCCCAGACAATGGAGATATTCATAGTAGGAAAGTATTCCCATTCGCTCATCATCTCCCCCCGCATTAGGAGCAGTTGTAGACATAATGTCTTTTTTGGAAACAGTAACCCATCCTGTATGTGCTTTAACAACAAGGTGTCTGGTTCCCTCCTGTGGGTTAAACAAGGCTATTCGCGCACCGGCATCAATAACGCCATCCTTGAAAAGCTGTTTCATCCTGTTTTCCGCAAAAATTATAAATCGGGTACCTTTATGATCGTAATCTGTTCCTGCCATGAAAAAGAAATTACTTGTTGGGAAAAGAGTCACAGTGATCAGAGTATTTTCAGCAGCTATCTGTGCAGCATCCCCATTCGCGTAATTTGCTATCGATACAGTTGCCGCCCGCGCCTGTTTGCTTCCGGTCAGATTTGCATCTTCACTTTTCCATCCTGCTTTTGCATGCAAAATGCCATTTCGTTCTTCAAGAGTAATTCTTTGAATAACAGGTGTTTTATCATCTGCCCAGACAACAAGCAGCCATTCTCCTGGTTTGGGATCAAGCGCGGGATTATCGGCATCTGTTAAATTTGCCGAGGTAATCTTGTTGAGGTCCGGAAGATATCGGCCATTGGTAGTATGAGTATACGTTTCGGCTTGCCAGTCCTCTTTCCAGTATGGTTCCAATCCGCTTGCCATCATTGGATCTGAGGGATTTTCACGAATAAGGTGTTTGGGAATAAATGTAACAAAAGCATTAATAAAAGGTGTTTTGGGGGCACTGGCTGTTTCGGCAGTCAGCACTTTAATCATTATACGGGCTACCATACGTATCCTCCACATGGTCTTTTTCGATATCAGGCACATCTGTTAGTGTTTGTTCTTCGACAGGCAAAAACTCTTCAATAAAATGTTCGAAAGTTGGCGGGTTTTCTTTATCATGAATAAATTGACTGTTCCATAATATGAGCTCTTTTTCGGAAGAAACTCCTGTCAGTGTACATTCTTTTTTAAAAGGAAGCCGATTGAATATAAATTGACGCATTGTATCCACAACCGTACCCTGAGTCCAGTCAACACTTACAGTTACATCACCGGCCTTTGC
>JAAYEB010000445.1 GCA_012728995.1 Fibrobacter sp.
AAAATGACATTCTCGTTATCAGGTTTTTCGATTCCACGTCCTTCCCAGGCTCGGGTCCCTGCAACCAGAGCTATATTACAGCCATCGATCATGATCACTGTATCCCCGGAACTGATATGAGCACATACTTCATCAAAAGAAGTAAGGGTATTAACTTCCGCCAAGGTTAAAAGGGAGTTTTTTATGAAATCTATGACTAAAAGGTTATTATTGAAATCTTGAAGCTGTCCGTCCAGAGATTCCAAATCAATTAAGAGGGGCTTTAAGATACTCAGTTCCACAATGGTTTTGTCCACCAGACCGTCAAAATAAACGATGAGTCCACGAATCTGAGGGTCAGAACCAAATTTAAAATTCTTGATCACCGCATCTGAACAGCCATGCAAAAGGAGTTCAAGCTGATGAAAATTCTGCTCAAGATCTCCACTAAAAGCTTCCTGGCTTAAAGACCCCGTGCTTTCTTCTGCTCTAGATTTTGCTTTTTTACTGGATAAATACCGCAATTTAAACTCCATTCGTATAAAAATCATTTTAGTTTAAGCATCAGAAAGTTTATTTATACTTTTTTATATTAATGATCAGGGGTGGTTTGAGAATAATCACTGTCAGTAGGCGGCTTGAATAAGGCAAAGAGCCAGACGATAAAAGGAATAAAAATAAAGCTTATTAAATATAATGAAGGAATTATCGCAAAAGACAGTATTCTTAACTCCAGAATATTTCTGCTCATCAGAATGGACAGCACTCCAATGATTAAACTGGTTGGTGCCGCAATAAATTGATATTCTTTTAGACCTAACATCTGTTGTGCGGTAAAACAGGCCATGAACCATGCTACGGTTAAAACCAAAAATATACCAAGTACCCAGATCCCCACAAACAAGATATCCAAATGTTGAAAAAATTCTCCTATATGGAGCAGGCGCACCATAGCAAAAGTTGGGAAAGTTAACATTTTCGCGATAGAGGGCCCCAATGTCATGATTGAGACGAGGCTGATAAAAGTGATTAGCAGAACATCAGTAATAAGAACCATATAGAGTATACCTACACTATCATTCTTCTTGTCGAGGTAAAAAGCCAGAATAAGAACCGGAAGCAGCCGGCTCCACACTGAACCTGCTGAAGCAGTTGCCAGGGCCAAATCTTCAATGCGAATGTTAGCCACCGGCATAAGATTTTCCCACTGCGGGAAATTGATGAATGCTGTTACCAGTATTATCGCACTGGTGGTCAAACCGATAAATACAGAAATTTCGGACATTCTGAAAATAACAGTCACACCTTTTTTCAGTAATGGAAAACTGGCAATAAGCATTAATGAAATCATTACACTGATCGGCGTCGCTGGCATTACATAGGTTAATATAAAATCCACAAACATCCTGATGGTATAACTGCTTAAAAATATAAAAATGAGGATATAAATAAAGCTCAAGGCCTTCCCAGCGACTTTCCCCAAGTGTTCCTCAAGCATCAGAGGAAAGGGCTGCCGACTTTTTTGAATTAACTGGCTGAAAAGCAAAACTATCAGGATACCTGGAATGATTGAAGCGATTACTGCCAGCCAGGCATCCTGCCCCGCCATTTCAAACATTCTGCGGGGTGTCTCCAAAAAAGCGATCGGAGCAGTAAAAATCGCCAGTGCACAATAAAGCTGCAGTTTGCTGATTTGTCCCATAAAATCTCCCATAAAAAGCAAGGTAAAGTTATTTTCACCATTAAAACTTTTTTTATCCGGTTATTTATGCGGCAAATTAATGTTGTAAAACTATAAGATAAATGCACAAAATAATCACGAATATATTTGTGATTATTTTTTCAAACCATAATGGTAAAAAGTGAATAAAAGGGGATTTTGAGTTATATACTATCACTGAGAAACAAAACAAGAATAAATCGC
>JAAYEB010000446.1 GCA_012728995.1 Fibrobacter sp.
TCCTAAAAACGCATCTTTTTAAAGATGGAAAAGCAAATTATAAATTACAATTTGTTTTAAACTGAAAATTTTTTGGATTCTTACCTATTTTTTATCGTAATTTGGAAAGAATCGCTCAGTTTAGGTTTTACTTTCTTCAGATTCACCCTGAATACGCCAGGCAACGCCACCGGTTTCAGTAGAACCCAGAACTTCAATGGGTCTGATTCCGGATTGCAAGCTTATTTTTTTTGCACTTTCAGTATCAAGCAAGCTGCCCGATGAAAATATTGCATTGCAATATTTTGTCATCCCTCTCAAGTTAACCAGTTCAGGCAATAGTTTTAGATGGGCAGGTCCTGAAATCAGAACATTTCTGTCTCCTCCGTCATTCATATCGGCAATCAGCTTTTCCGGATAAAAATAGGTTTCATCAACAAATAGACGATCAGTACATACAGGCAGTAGAATCTTGTGCAGCAATCCATATATGTGTTGATGAGAAACCGTTGAAAACGTTCTTGCATTCGTAAGCATGGTTCCAAATCTTTCATAAAGATCCTGCAACTCCAGACTCAGGTTAGCTATTGTTTTTTTAATACATTTTCGTTCACCTGTTGTTCCTGATGTAAACAGTTCAAGCCTGATTTCATTTTCAGGAATATCTTTAAACCTGATGTTTCCACATTCAGGGTCATTCTGCAATGGTGCAATTTTTTTCATTCCACAATCACCATCCAATTGATCTGTAATGAATGCACCAACATATCCATCAAACTTTTTTAATACTTCCTTACTGTTATTAGGAGGCAGAACACAAACGGAACCTGTCTGCCAGACAGAAAACAGGGCAACCGAAAACTGATATGAAGATTTACAATATACAAGATATTTTTTGCTAACATGTTCCTCACAAAGTATCTGATATAATTTACTTACATCCAATAAAAACTTTTTCCAGCTTATATCCACTCCATCTTTGCGGCAAATAACAGCAGACTGATCATTACAGGATATAACTCTGGTCAAAATTGATGAAAGAGACTTGACTTTTCTTTCCATGGTATTTATTCTCTACCTTATCAGATTAATTAAACATATAAAAACATTGGAAATCCGGTAACAAATCCGGTTATTCCCTTGGCATGCACATTCACATAACCTTCATTCAACTGAATAAGGCTTGAAAATTTTTTTATAGAACGAATCAATAAATGTATTCCCATAATTTCTGAATCGATAATACCTGTATGTCATCTCTATAAGAAACAAAAGTCCTATCAAAATGTAGGAGATGATTCCATTGTAAATAATCCAGTATTCAAGATTTCCTGTAAACGATATTGTAAAAGAGATACTCCCGTTTAGAAGGAAAAATAAGGACCATATTACAGTCAGATTCCTGCAATATTTAATCTCGACATCAGACAACACCTTGACATGTCTTCTCGCAAATGTTTCTATAACAGGTGGACCAATAAAAAGTGTAGAAACAAAACCTGATAACAAACCCAGATTAATAAGAACAGGGGTATATAATGCAAGTGAAAAGCGATTGAAAATCATGAAACAACCAAAAAGTGTACCAATTGCAACAAAAACCAATATCTGTTTTGCTTTAATAATATTCCTTAAAGGAATCACCAATCTTAATAAATACAAGACCAGTAATCCAGAAAACAGATACCTGTATCGATAATTCCTGATACCAAAATAGATAAAAAACGGCATTACTACATTCATTACAGATGCGATACTGTTTAATATCAATTTAAATCTTTTTGTTATTGTCTGCAACACTTTTGAGATTACCTGACACGGTATTTTCACACCAGCCTGATTTTGACACCCGGATAATACCCGGGGATCACCTGATTTTACGGAACTGATGAAACGTTTAAATTATAAAAGGGCAATATGGCCAGGTGCACAAGTTCCATAATTACCCTGAAAATATCTGGAAATATATTTTTCACTATTAATAAATCTATGCTTTACGAATTTGACTCAAGATTTCTGGAAATAAATTCAGCAAGTGAATCTATTGATGAAAAATATGATTTAATTTCCTTGTCTGATTTACCTTTAAGTTTAATGCCATACTTTTTTTGTATAGCTACCCCCAACTCAAGAGCATCTATCGAATCAAGTCCCAAGCCCTCGTTAAAAAGACGTTCATCATTCTTTATATCATCAACTGTAACATCTTCCAGGGATAACTCTTTAATTAAAAATTCTTTCAACTCTTTTTTCAATTCTTCATTCATTAAAATTCCCCTTATAATTCCATTCTACTCGAAAACTTTTACAGATACTTTGATTTTCAATAAAATCATAAATTTAACTACACCCGGCTACAACGATTGTTTTTTCCATGTAAAACGTGAATCTGATGTTTCGGAAATAAAAATTTCCTTATCCTGTTTTAAAAAACTATAATAAAATTTCACTGCATCAGGTACATCATTGCGTCTGTTTCCGTCTTTCAACATTTCATAATCAAAACTGATCCTGTTATCGCCATAATTATCATTCGAAATAATTACAGAAAATGAATATGGCAAACATGATTTATCATTTAAAACACCCAGTTCATTCTCAAGTGGAAAATCTGCGCATGTTAACAAAACATCATATCCAGGAAAACGTTTCAAGTTCAAAACCGCTTCCAGAAAACCGTATCCCAGAGAAGATTCGCTTGATGCAATAGCGCTCGATGGCAAATTATTTCCAAAAAATATTGAATAATATGCAAACGGCATATTATAAACTGAGTTAACAAACATTTGAGGTGAAACAAGCTCATCATTTGATATGTCCTGAAGTATTCGCAATGCATTGTTTATCTCACCATTTCGGGAAGACAAAACAGTTACATAATTTCTTTTTTCGGGTGTAGTACACTTTATGGCTGAATACAACACCAATCTGGATAGCTTATTTAATCTTCTTTGGTTTCTTTTTTCTATGTATTCGAGTGCTGGTATTTTCCAATCATCCGATTTATCACACACAAAACTATTGTTTTCAGTTTCAACTACAGAAAAAGGCGTCCAAAAAAAGTAACTCTTGATTGAAAATGTAACCATTAAGAAACAGAATACCCTTGGAATATTATTAAACGAACAGAAAACCGGATCAGACAATAATTCTTAACCTGGAATCGTTCTCGTTTCTGGCATTTTTGTTATAAGCTCTTTTTATTGTAACAAGTTTAAAAACAGCTTACAAATTGGTGTGTGTGTGTGTGTGTGTTAAATTCAGAATTCCATTATCAGTATGCGATAAATATAAAATTATGCAATGAAAAAATATAATATTTTTATTCTTTCCTGCTTTAAATGAACTTTTTAAGCTATTATCGAGTTGGTAAACTGCCTTTTTTACCCCTGTTAGATATTTTGCCAGGATTATTTCACCTGGTTTTAAACAGCCATGAACCAGCAGATTGCTACTTGTTAAAATGAATATGTCAAAACAGCTTCATATCTGTTATTAAAAAAATCAATTGAAGGAATCAGTGTCATCTTTGTTCCATCTTTTCTGGACACATCCTTTACATTAGATCTTTTAACTCCACCACCAATTAATAAACCCAATCCTACTGCACCACTTATACCCCCGGTAATCATGTATACCTTTTTGGCCACATCTTCAACTTCATCATTATTATTGTATCCATAAGGATCATTAACAGGTGCTTCATACATTGCGCCTAACAAAATACAAATCAAGCCTTCAGCCAAAAGCCCTCCTCCAATACCCATCATGACAGCACCTTTTATTTTATTTGATCTGTTGGAGCAGTAATTTTTATAGTTTTCCAGATCCAGATTTAAGTACTGTGCTTTTTGATAATGGTTCTCATTTAGCCCATTTTTCCTGAACTCAAGCAATTCTGCCTGCCCTTGTTCTTCAACTGAACCTTGTTCTTCAACTGAACCTTGTTCTTCAACTGAACCTTGTTCTTCAACTGAACCCTGTTCTTCAA
>JAAYEB010000447.1 GCA_012728995.1 Fibrobacter sp.
ACCAAAATCGGTGCATTTGTAGAAATACAAAAAAACGCGCGTATCGGGGCAAACTGCAAAATTTCAAGCCATTCATTTGTATGTGAAGGCGTTACTATAGAAGACGGTGTATTTGTGGGACATGGTGTCATGTTCACAAATGATAAATACCCCAGGTCAGTAAATCCCGATGGTTCAATGCAGACTGAAGAAAACTGGGAAGTTATTCCTACACTGGTAAAAAAGGGAGCATCAATCGGTACAGGTGCTGTTATTATCTGCGGTATCACTATCGGCGAAAACGCTCTTGTTGGAGCAGGCGCAGTTGTTACAAAAGATGTACCTGATGGCGCGGTTGTTGCAGGTGTCCCTGCGAGAATAAAATAAAAAATTCGAAATATTAAAATCGAAACTCGAAACAGAACCAATACATTTAAAAAATTGATATCTGAAGCGTGTAAGGACAAAAAACATTAACAAAGATTATATGGGACTGAAAGCCGCATTTTTTCCCGCAAACGGGATACCCGAGCACTGATGAGCTTATTTTTATTTAATTTTGTTCGCCGAGCGCACACGACCCCCGCGGCAATTTATTGCAGCTCTGGAACTCCTGTTTGGGGGCGTGTGGTAAAGTGTGTATAATAAAACAATATTATTGATAAAAATCATTTTATGTTAACCACAAACCGCACAAACATGCATATTACCCCGGTTCTTCAATCATTTCTGCTTCACTAAATTATAATTAAGGTTTATAATATTATTAGAGAACCTGATTTAAGTAACTTTTCGGGAATGAGGAAATTTCTGTTTCAATGTTGTTATCTTTGATTTTCAAAAAAATTAAAAATGTATTCTTCAATAACTCGATCATTTTGTATTGCTTTCGCTTCATTTACTTGCAAGGTAGGAAATAATGACATTAAGCAGCCTTTATTACTCATTGAAACCAGGTTTGCCTCGATTTGTTCAATTAGCAATACGAAGAACTGTTATAAAACTCCGCACAAAATATTCCCGTAATATATGGCCAATAAACGAGTCTTGTGGAGATCCGCCTTCAGGATGGCAAGGGTGGCCAGACGGAAAACAGTTTGCTTTTGTTTTAACTCATGATGTCGAATCTCAAAGAGGTCTTGAAAGAATCAAACAACTCGCCGAAATTGATCGTGAGTATGGTTTCAAATCCGCGTTTAATATTGTACCTTGTAAGTATCCGGTTCCAGAAGAAACAAGATCCTGGCTTCTGGATAATGGTTTTGAAATCGGAGTACATGATTACAATCATGACGGAAAACTATATAATTCCGAGAAGATCTTTAATGAAAGAGCGCAAATAATAAATAGCATTTTGAAAAAGTGGAACGTTACCGGTTTCCGGTCCGCAGCAATGCATCATAACCTTGAATGGATTGCAAAACTGGATATTGATTATGATTGCTCAACATTTGATACAGATCCGTTTGAGCCACAACCTGATGGAGTAAACACTATATTTCCTTACTGGTACCAGTCAGAAATAACAGGTAAAGGATTTGTTGAAATCCCTTACACTCTTCCACAGGACTTTACACTTTTTGTGTTGAAAAAAGAAAAAGACTGTTCGATCTGGAAAGAAAAACTGGAATGGATAGCCGAAAAAGGCGGCATGGCAACAGTCATTGTACATCCGGATTACATCTTTTTGAATGACAAGAAGAAACATTCGGTTGACGAATACTCATCGGAACTATACATTCAATTTCTTGAACATATTAAATCTCATTATAAAAACCTGTACTGGAATGCTCTGCCTGGAAAATTATCTGAATATATAAAAAAATCAACCTTTACGCAGATTAAAGAGGTCAGATCCATAACCTGAATTCTATCTGAATCTTGATTTTCTTTGATGAATAACATCTCTTATTTGTATGTATTAATAATTTCACCTTTACTGTATCATCATTCATTGGTTCACCACATAATTAACTTTACAATCTTTTAATAAACTTTTTTTCACATGATTGCAATAGCAGGCTTTAAACAATACTCAGATACCGTTCACGAGTTTTTCCAGCTCTTTAAAACGCCCTGGGAGTTTTACAGGGAAGGAAAATTTTATGATGTGATTATTGCTGATAACAGTTTTTCCAGTCCACACGATTGTAAGCTTCTTATTATCTATAGTAACGAAAGCACAATATGGGATGAAAATTCAAATGTCAGTATTGAAAATTCAAATATAGAATCTGTTCTTTTTGATTCATTCGAATTACCATTTTATTGCAAAGCTTCAAGTTTAACAGGCGGCAATACAATATTGAGCTGCCAAAAAAGCAAAAAAGTTATATCCGCAAAAACTCCCGACGGATCAATAATTCGATTTGGCTACAACCTGTTTGCTGAAACAGAAGCCATTCTTTCCAAAGGTCAACCGCTGAGTTATGGCTCAACTCCTACAATTGATCTCCATATCTCCTTTTTAAGAAACACGATCGTCGAAACAGGAATTACTCTTATTGAAATACCACCTGTGCCTGCCGGATATTCCTTTTTTGGATGCCTTACACATGATGTTGACTACATCGGAATCAGAAGCCATGTTTTGGATCACAGTGTAGCAGGATTTTTTTATCGTGCAATTCCAGGATCAATCATAAATTTCTTTAAACGGAGAATTACATTATCTATTTTAATTAGAAACTTGTTTGCTGCGCTTAGTTTACCTCTGGTTTATCTGGGAATAAAAAAGGATTTCTGGAGACAATTTGACTGGTTTATTGAAAATGAAAAAGAATTTCCATCAACATATTTCCTTAGCCCTTTTAAAAACAAGGCTGGCGATAAAAATCAATCCAGAATGAGGGCGATGCGTTACCAGGCGTCAGATATTTCAGATATAATTACTGAATTACAGGCTAATGGTGACGAAATAGGTGTACATGGAATTGACTCCTGGCATGATGAACAGAAGGGTAAAGAAGAACTGAACCAAATAACATCTTTGACTGATTGCAGCAGTGCAGGAATACGCGTACATTGGCTCTGCAGTTTTGAAGATACAACTAAAATTATTGAGGCTGCCGGATATGATTACGATTCGACAACCGGATACAATGAAATACCCGGTTTTAAAGCAGGAACATTTCAACCATACATTCCACCTGGATGTACAAAGCTAATTGAAATACCGATGCATATACAGGATTGTGCCCTTTTTTACCCTGGAAGAATGAATTTAACAGAAAAAGAAGCTTATCCCATTTTTGACAAGTTTATAAAACTGTGTTCAAATATGGGAGGTGTACTTACATGTTTATGGCACCAGCGCAGCCCCGGACCAGAAAGAAACTGGGGTAATGCATATAAATTTCTGATCATGAACATAAAAAACAGCAATGGGTATTTCGCAACTTGCACGCAAATCGCGGAATGGTTTCGAATACGAAGACAAATTGAATTTAATCAAATCAAAGAAAATGAAAACTCTATCCAGATTCAGTTTGAAAACCTTAAAACCGAATCTGTTCCGCCTATGCTGTTAAGAATTTATAAAAAAAGAAAACTTGCTTTTGAAGCACCATTAACAAAAAATGCATATGAATTATATCTCAATGAAACCATATCATCTTTTTGAGTTCCGGGGTAGCCATGGGATCTGACCACAAGAAAATAAACATCTGCATGATAGCATATTCTAATTACAAATCAGACTCCCGCATTCGTCGTGAAGCTGAGGCACTGACACAAGCCGGGGCAAATATTACAATACTGTCTCTTGCGGAATCAAAAAAACCTCTGAAATTCCAGTTCCAGGGCGTGAATGTTATCGAGATTGGTGTAAATAAATTCCAGGGAAAAAACAGCAAATCTTATATACTATCTTACATTTTATTCCTGATAAAAGCATTTTTTGTGTGTTCCAGTTTGGCGCTAAATAATAAAATAGATGCTGTTCATGTTCACAACATGCCCGATTTTCTTGTCTTTGCAGCTTTGCTGCCACGAATCATGGGAAAAATGGTTGTACTTGATATTCACGACACCATGCTCGAAACATATTTAGGGAAATTTGGCAGATTAAATCCACTATTTGCCAAATTGCTGGCTTGGGAAGAAAAAATCTGCGCGTCAATGGCACATAAAATAATTTGTGTGAATCACGTGCAGATGATACCAGTTATCAAAAGGGGTATTCCTGAAGAAAAAATTACAGTTGTCATGAACGTACCTGACGAATCGATTTTCAGTACTCCAAATCGAGAACGGACACAAGAAAGAAAATCCCCTTTTAAATGTGTCTACCATGGAACACTGGACAAAATGCTTGGAATTGACATAGCAATTAAAGCTTTTGAACAAATCAGAAATAAGTACTGTGATATTCAGTTCCATATAATTGGAAGAGGCAAAGACAGTGATGATTTCGAGCGATATATCAAAGGGAAAAATCTTTCTGATTTCATTTATCTCGATAAATTTGGCATACGAGTGGATAAATTACGCCCGGTTTTGCTCTCAATGGATCTGGGTATAATTCCTAATCGCAAAAATATCGGAACAGAATTAATGCTGCCTGTTAAAATGCTTGAGTGTATGGCACTCCGAATACCTGTTGTTGCTCCAAAACTCCAGGCTATTCAATACTATTTCTCCGATACAATGGTTCGATATTATGAAACCGAGAATATGGAATCTCTGGCCGATGCTATTTTAGATATCTACAACCGCCCGGACCGGGGTGCAAAACAGGCAGAAAATGCATTGAATATGCTTCAGAATTTTAAATGGCAAAAACATAAGCATGATCTTATAAAATTATACGGAATTGAAAATGGTTTTGTTGAAGATCTGGTAGTTGTCCCGACAGAAGAAGCTGTCCAAATCTGAAGTTTTCATTAACCTGAAATTCTGGAAAATTCATGCTAAAAGCATTAGTCCTTTTTATTTTGTTAACACGTTCGTAAAAACAAAATGAACTCTTTGTGATTGACAAGATTATTATCAGAAATCAAAATAAATTTGATTTTAACTGAAAGATTTAAAAATACAAATACATTTTCCGGGGGTCTTTGCTACTATGAACTTTGCTATCTTTGGCTGCGGCAGTATTGCAAAAAAACATGCCCACTGCATTCAGAATCATCTCACCGACAGCAAAATTACTGCCTGCTTTGATTTAAATATCGAACAGGCAAAAAAGTTTGGCGCCTCAATCGGTGTGACTGATTGCTATGACTCTATTGAAAAAATGTTCAGTGAAAAAGGTGACGAAATTGACATCGTTAACATTCTCACACCAAGTGGTGTTCATGCAGAAAATGTACTGTCACTGGTTCAATACGGGAAATCTCTGGTAGTTGAAAAACCGATAGCACTGCGGCTCAGTGATGCAGACAACATAATTAAAGCATGCGATAAACATGGGGTACGCCTCTTTGTCGTACATCAAAACCGTTATAATCCTGCTATAATTCAGGCACATAAAGCACTGGAACAGGGCAGGTTTGGTAAACTTGTCATGGGAACAATTCGCTTGCGCTGGAAACGTGATCAGGCGTATTATGATGCTGCAAGCTGGCGGGGAACATGGAAACATGATGGAGGTGTATTTACCAATCAGGCCAGCCACCATATCGATATGTTGAGCTGGTTTTTTGGTGAAATCGCAAGCGTAACAGCTTCAGCAACAACACGATTGGTAAATATAGAGTGTGAAGATACCGGAGCAGCAATACTGAAATTCAGTAATGGGGCTATGGGTATTATTGAAGCGACCACCGCTGCTCGTCCAAAAGACCTGGAAGGTTCCATCAGTATTCTTGGTGAAAAAGGATCTGTTGTTATCGGCGGATTTTTCATGAATGAGCTTCTAACCTGGCAGTTTGAGGATCACCAGCCAATTGATGATGTCATTTTTGAAAAATATGGAAAAAATCCCTCTGAATTCGCTTTCAATCATGGCGAATACCTCAAAGGTGTTGTCGATTCATTAAAAAATAAAAAAGCTGGTCTGGTGGATGGAATCGAGGGAAGAAAATCACTGGAACTTATTTCAGCAATATATGAATCTGTTGAAACCGGAAGAGAAGTGCCATTACGATTCAGACCTCAGAAATGCAGATTAGGAGAATAAATGGATATCTGTTCAAAAATATACGCAGGCGTTTCCTTTCTGGGAGAATACTCCCTTGAAGATTTTTGTGCCGTTGGTGTTTCGCCCAGGGGAAAAAAAGAGGGTGAACTTCAGACAATAATCGGTTCAGGGGCTGTTATTCGTACCCATACGGTTATATATGCCGGAAATACAATCGGAGATAATTTTCAGACCGGGAACAAAGTAAACATCAGAGAAGAAAATCAGATAGGAAACAATGTAAGTATCGGAACATTATCAATAATTGAACACCATGTGACCATTAAAGACAATGTTCGTATACACAGCCAGGTGTTTATTCCTGAATATTCCTGTCTTGAGGAAGATGCCTGGATAGGGCCGTGTGTTGTTTTTACAAATGCCCGATATCCCAGATCCCCAAAGGTAAAAGAAAGCCTCAAGGGACCATATATTAAAAGAGGCGCAAAAATTGGAGCAAATTCAACACTGCTCCCAAGTGTTGTAATAGGTGAAAACGCACTTATTGGTGCTGGAACTGTTGTTACTGCAGACGTACCGGATAATGCTGTTGTTGTTGGAAATCCTGGAAAAATCATAAATACAATAAACAAACTGCCTTATTGAAAGGAACCCCCTTATGAATATCCCGTTCGTAGATTTGAAATCCCAGTATAATGAAATCAAGCAGGAAATTGATTCGGCAATTTCAGAAGTTATCTCAAATACTGCTTTTATTGGTGGTAAATATGCCAGACAATTTGAAGAATCATTCGCAAAATACACCGGAGTAAAACATTGTGTTGGTGTTGGTAACGGTACCGATGCCCTTTTTATAGCACTCAAAACATTGGGAATCGGACCTGGTGATGAAGTAATCACAGCAGCGAATTCCTTTATTGCAACATCCGAAGCAATATCGGCAACCGGTGCAAGAGTCGTGTTTGTTGATATTAATCCAAAACTGTATACCATCGATGTCACAAAAATCGAAGAAAAAATTACACCAAAAACAAAGGCGATCATACCGGTACATCTCTATGGGCAGCCTGCAGATATGGATCCAATACTTTCGATTGCGAAAAAACACAATCTGAAAGTGATCGGTGATGCTGCCCAGGCACATGGTGCTCTGTATAAAGGGAAAAAGATCGCTCAGTGTGCAGATATGACCTGTTACAGTTTTTATCCGGGCAAAAATCTTGGAGCATATGGTGATGCAGGTGCGATTGTCACAGATAATGATACCTGGGCCGAAAATGCGCGTAAATTCGCTAATCATGGCAGGGCTGCAAAGTATAATCATGAGTTTGAGGGTGTAAACAGTCGTATGGATGGCATACAGGGAGCTGTGCTCGGTGTAAAACTCAACTATATTGAAGACTGGACTGAGAAACGACGCAGGAATGCATATCTGTACAATGAATTATTGCAGGGAGTGGTGACCACGCCGGTCGAACTGGATGATGTCCGTGCTGTTTATCATCTATATGTGGTGAAGGTTGAAGCCGCAAAACGTGAAGCGTTTCAGGCTTTTCTGAAAGAGAATGGGATCGATACCGGGATACACTATCCCATAGCACTTCCCTATCTGCAGGCCTATGACTATCTGAACCATACTGAATCGGATTTCCCGGTAAGTTTGAAAACTTCACAGGAAATTGTTTCTCTGCCGATGTGTCCGCAGCTGAATGAAGAGCAGATAGCGTATGTTGCAGAAATAATTAAAAAATTCTAGATAGGATCATAGTGTAGCGAGGTAATATAGTATAATTAAATAGACTGTGAAAAAATAATGAAGTCGATTAACCAGTAATATGACACCCGCTGCACTATTTCTTATAATAATCTTTGGTTTTTTAGTTCTGGCTCTGCCGAGGCACCATGCTTTAAAACCATTACTCGCTGGTGTTACACTTTTTCCAGTAGGAATGGTAATTTTTGTAGGTCCTTTAAACTTTTATTCCATGAGAATATTTGTATTAATTGGAATGGTACGTGTACTGGTAAGACGTGAATACAAAGGAATTCATATTAACAAAATCGATAAGTGTATGATCCTTTGGGTAATAGTAATGCTCATTACGGGTGCTATTCGGGAGAAAATTGACACTACTTTTATAACACGGTTAGGTGTAGTTTATGATAACGCGGGAATTTATTTTTTAATGAGATTTCTTTTACAATCAAAAACGGACATCTATGCAATTATTAAAACTCTTGCAGTAGTTATGTTTGTACTTACACTATTCATGTTATATGAAAAAGTAAATAGGTATAATTTGTTTCATTTGCTTGGAGGCAAGTTTATAGTACCAGCTATTAGGGATGGAAGAGTACGGTGCCAGGGACCGTTTGGCCATTCAATACTTGCTGGTACTGTAGCTGCAACTATCTCAACATGGTTTTTTGTTTCTTTTTGGAATAAAAGTATCGACATAAAGTATGCTATCTTAGGATTTTTCAGCACTTGTATGATTGTATTTTTATCTGCATCATCGGGTCCGATTATGAGTTTGTTTTTTGCGTTAATAGCGTTTGCATTTTGGCCACTAAGAGATAATATGAAGGCTGTTCGCTTTGCTATTCTGTGTGGTATTGTATTCTTACTAATGACAATGAAAGCTCCAATATGGTTTCTAATTTCAAAAATAGATTTAACCGGAAGTAGTACCGGATGGCACCGTTCAGAACTTATAGATAGTGCAATAAGACATTTTAACGAATGGTGGTTAATTGGAACACCAATCACAAGGCATTGGATGCCATCAGGTGTTGGTTGGAGCCCATATCAGACTGATATAACTAACCAATATATCCGAAATGGTGTGGATGGTGGGCTCCTAGGAATGTTGCTGTTTATATTTATGATAAGTAATGGGTACAAATTAATCGGAAAGAGTTTGCGAAAAATCAACGAAGAGGATAATTTTCTTAAAATAATATTATGGGCTATAGGGTCGAGTCTCTTTTCACATACCGCTACCTTTTTTTCGGTCGCCTATTTTGATCAGACAATTATGTATTTTTATTTAACACTTGCGTTAATTGGGTGTATAGAACAATGTGATATATTTGGCAAAACCGGGCCTCCTCGCAGGTTTTCGGGTTTTTAATTAATACACTAATAGATGGAGATTAATTGAAAAACGATAATGGTAACAAATCTATATGTATAATGGGTGCTTCCACATCTACAAATAATATGGGAGTATCAGCTCTCGCTGTATCTGTAGTGAATATTTTTAAAAATTTAAAACCAGAATATGAACTCAGTTTTATAATCGGTAACAGCACCTCAAATCCACAGAAAATCAGAGCATCACATGGTGATGATATTTTAATTCCAACAGTACCATTTAGGTTATCACCGAGGTCAAAACTTAGCAGCCATATACTTGTTTTATTATTAGCAGGAATTATGCAAAAAATGATACCGGGTAAAAAATTGAGAAAACGATTTATTAAATTGTTCCCTGTTATTAATGCTATAGATGATTCCGATGTGGTTGCAGATATACATGGTGGTGATAGTTTCAGTGATATATATGGATTGCATAGTTTCATTATTAGTACAATTCCACTCTTTATAACGATTTTTTTGCGAAAAAAACTTGTCTTATTACCACAAACGTATGGGCCCTTTAAAAAACGGATATCACAATGGCTGGCAGGAGTAATTATTGGTAAGGCACAAATTGTTTATAGCAGAGATTTTGAAGGCGTAAATGGGGTTAAGAACATAAAGGGTAAACTAATATTTTGCCCTGACGTTGCCTTTACTCTGGAGCCGGTAAAACCAGAATATATAAAGATCTATCCTGAAATCACAAAAAGCGAAAAGAGTTTGATTGGTTTGAATATCAATGGGCTTATGTACAATGGTGGATACACTAGAGAAAACATGTTCGGCCTGATTGTCGACTATAAAAAATTAGTAGAAGAGCTTATAAAAACAATATTATCAGGAGATAAAAGAATTATTCTTGTACCCCATACCTATGGTGAAGAAAATAATGTAAATAGTGATAATTGTGCTTGCGATAAAATTATGGGAAAAATAAAAAGTCCAAATTTGCATGTGCTGCAAAGGAAATATAGTCAATCAGAGCTAAAATATATTATATCAGGATTTGATTTTTTCATTGGGTCTAGAATGCACTCATGCATTGCCGCAATATCCACTGGGGTGCCAACAATTGGACTAGCATACAGTAAAAAATTTATAGGTGTATTTCAAACAGTTGGTGAAATGTGCCTGGTTAAGGATTGCAGAAATGCCACAATTAATGAAATTAAAAATGATGTATCTGTATATCTAAAGGGGAATCGCGAAAATCTAAATAATAAAATAGTAAATAGAGTAGATATATTAAAGTTGGATATATTTGAAAAACTACAATTAATATTTGATTATTAAAAAGTACTCATTGTGATAATAAGTATAAATATAATTAATTATAAATTTCCGGTTTAATAAGGATACTATACTCGTGAATACATATGTGTTAATAACACCTGCAAAAAATGAAGAGAACAATATTGAAAAAACGATTTTGTCTGTTGTTGCACAGACGCATCGGCCTTTGGAATGGATGATAGTTAGTGACAGTTCAACTGATAAAACAGATGAAATAATTAAATCATATTCCCAAAAGTATGATTTCATTAAATATATGAGAAATGAATCAAACGTTGGAAAAGATTTTAGCTCAAAGGTAAACGCGTTTAATACGGGACTGGCTGCTTTGACGGTTAAACAATACGACTATATTGGTAATCTTGATGCTGATGTTTCATTTGGTGAAAATTACTATAAAGAAATAATTAATAAATTTAATCAAGATTATAAATTGGGACTTGCAGGTGGTTTTATAAAAGAATTTCGTAACGGAAAAATAATAACTACTAAAAAAAGTATGAACAGTGTTTCTGGTGCGGTACAGTTGTTCAGAAGAAAATGCTTCGAAGATATTGGTGGGTATATTCCACTCAAAATTGGTGGTATAGATACTGCTGCAGAAATTAGTGCAAGGGCAAAAGGGTGGGTAGTGAAGACTTTTTCGGAATATACAGTACTGCATTATGGGCCGGTTTTAACTGGAAGTAAAAACCGTTACCGAATGTTCTTTAAAATGGGTATTTCAAATTATCAGTTAGGGTACCATCCTGCGTTTCAAACTGCAAGTAGTCTGGGAAAAGTTTTTAGAAAGCCGTATTTGGTGGGTGCAATTTGTTACTTTTCTGGTTTCCTATACGCGCGCTTGCAAAAGATGGAAAAAAAGATTCCTGAAGATATAATCGCGTATCTCCGGAAGGAACAACTAGGAAGATTATTCAAATCCAATCGAATTTAATTGTCCATCTTTTAGTGGTGATATAGGTATGAATATAACTGAAAAGAATCCGATACTGTCGGTAATATTAGTGAACTGGAATACACGGGACTTACTACTTCAATCCGTTTTTGAAATAAAGAGAGAAACAGAAAAAATTAGTGTAGAAATTATTGTTGTAGATAATGCATCAACGGATGATTCTGTTAAAGCAGTAAAAGCTCTATATAGAGATGTTATTGTGATCGAAAATCGGGAAAATAAAGGTTTTGCTTATGCGAATAATCAGGGATATAAAAGATCGAATGGCCAATATATTTGTTATATGAATACTGATGTTGAGCTTTCGGCAGGGTGTTTTGAAAAAATGTATAATTTTATGGAGGAAAATAGAAAAATAGCCATGGCAGGACCCAAAGTGTATAATAGCGATGGAACCGTGCAGAAAACATGCTGGCGATTTGAAACACCTAAGAGAATGTTCGCTCAAGTGATTTACTTACATTATTTAATGCCTTCAATAGTTACTTTTAAAACAGATTCGGTTAAAACGGTTGATTTCATGGCAGGGTGTTTCTGGTTCACCAGGAGAGGTGCTTTGGAGGATGTTGGATTACTCGATGAACAATTTTTCTTTTATGGCGAAGATAAAGATTGGTGCTTCCGATGCCATAAAAAAGGGTGGAATATTGTTATCAATCCGGATATTACGATAATTCATTATGGTGGCAGCAGTTCAAGTGCTGCACCTACTCGTTATTTTATCCAGCAAGAAAGAGCTCTGTTACAATTTATTGCAAAACATTATAGTAATATAGGCCAACTACAGTTTTATTTGTTACGAATAATGTATTATGTAATCAGGATAGCGAGTCAAATAATACTTGGGGTTCCATTAGGAAAACTTAAAAAACTACAGAAACAAATTGCCTGTTTGTACTGGTTAGTAACTCTGAGGCCTATTCATGAGCATATAATCCTAACCAGGCCTGAAAAAAAGATGGATTATATAGGAAGTTCAGTGTAGTTGCAAAAATTTATTATGGAATATCAAAAAAATTAAAACTTAGACCTGTTTTTGGGAAAAAATTAAAGCTGTGTACTTGATTTTGTTTAGAAATTAAATATAATAATAAGAGATTGTCAATAAATTGTAAAATAACTGAAATAAAATTATTAATTAATAATTTTAATGTTAACACATGGGGATGTAGTATAATTGCCTAATGTATCTTCTGCTATTGCAGTGAATTTATATTGCCCGTTTGGATAGTTTCTAGTTTCTAAAGAGTAAACATAATCTGTAGAATTATCATTTACTCTGACAAACGCTCCTTTAGAAGTGTCATTTACTGCAAACACTATACTTTTTATATCATGAATACTGAAAGCAGTGACATGGATTGTATAAATGCTATTAATTGTATTTCCATCTAATGGTTTAGTAACAACTGCAAAAGGTGGTAGGTTTTTTGCACTCGGAGCAGTTGCACGGTAAGTTTTCCACAAAGTATCAACAAAAGCACTTCTTCGACTTCCACCATCTCTTCGTTCACCATGTATTTCTGGGAAACGTCCATTTCCTTGGATTACTTTTCCATTATTAGCCAAATCTGGTCCAAATGTTTTTCCATAATTATTAGTATCGTTATCAAACGGAGCATAAGGGTCCGGCATAGACCATACACCGTGTAAAACCCACCTATCTACATATTTTTCAACAATATTAAATTCCTTAACGTTCCAATACTCTTTCAGTATCGGCATTAATTGAACAGCAAGTATTTCACCTTTATGTGATTGAGATGTAATAAACTGATAAGAGCCATCAGTAAGTTTGCCTCCATCAATATATTGGTAAGGGTCTCTGTAGGTCCTTGATCCTTCTTCTCTCATGATATAATTCCAATAAGACCATTCAGTACTCTCATCTCCCCATAACACAACACCATTTCGACCAGTGTAAAAATATATGCTACCATGAAACCAAGTTGCATCTGATAATATTTGTTTCATAGTATCGATTCCAAGCATAACTGCTGTGAAGGCAAGAGGCAATCTATGCCCAGGTTGGTGGCCTGCACCAACAGGCCAAGTTTGTCCAAGTAGAACGGTATAGATTTTATCAATACCGAATTGTAAAAAATTTATCAAAGCCGGCATTTTCTCCTCTAAAGGTTTATCCATCATAAAACTTAATACGGCATCGTTTTGACCAGGAACATTATCTGGTTGGTAATTCGACATAGCCATACTAGGTCTAAGGCAATCACCTGTCATCTTTGTCTTATGGTCTATTCTAAGGTGTTTAAATTTATTTGCTAGGCTATCATAAGAGGGCACGTTAGAAACAGTTTTATATTTTGGTAGCAAATAAGATTTTATACTGTCAACTAAGTAGTATGGTTTTTTAGTTCCCACATACGGAGGACGAAAGACATTGTTACCATTATTCGGAGGTATTGTTTTAACAACAGATAAAACAGCAGCAAATTTAATACAAGGCCTATCATCTCCCGTAGGAATGGATTTAACAATGGACAATATACCATTTGATGGATCTGCGTAGAGTGGAACATTTGGATCCAAATTTGGATCAAAATTTCCACCTGCACAATCATCTTGGAAGCCTTGATCACCTTCTACAATTGGATTTATTTCGAATCCGTTACTATGACCATCAAAGCGTGGTGTTATACTGTCGATTGTAATTGGCCCACGTACCCAATAATCGCCATTAGCAAAAGTACCTACTGGGTAAGCCGAATCAAAATACCATGTGATATTACCAGTCTGGATTACCTTTTGTAGATTATATTTAAAATCAGAAGATGAAGTTAAATTAATTGCCTTGCAAGGTTTTCCATTAGTAGGTGAAATTGTAATAAAAAGAAAAATAATTAAAAAAGAATTAATTGTAAAATAAATATTTTTAATAATATTATGTACCATGTTGTAATGCTGCTATGTTAATTAAGGTTTATATTTGAAATGAATTATTATAAATTTGATAAAGAAAAATGTACTTTTTATGAATAATATAATGAAGGAAATAAAAAATCAAACATTATCATCCGATGTTATAGTTGTATTTGTTGTTTTCATAAGCAAATGTTGGGCCAGTTGTTTAGAATTCAAATTTAAACTGATGATGGTTATCTTTGTTTAGTATAAATTAGATTACTAAACAAATCTATTTTAACCACAAATGGTGGAATAGTATTCTAAAAATAATTAATGTTTGGCGGAATTTGATAATAGATGCATAATAGTTTCTAACAATAATTTATCTTCATGCATATTAAAATGTCTGAAAATGTTATTTGATTGGTATAACAACAATGTGGAGATGTTGATACAACTCTTATTACTACTCTTGTCTTAAAATAATGTCCTAAAGAATAAAGCAACCAGCGAAAGATAACAATTGTTTGCAGTATAACAAATATCAGACCAGGAATAAATCATTTGGCTGCTTACGTATAGAGTAGAATATTTTCAATGGGTATGGGATATTTGTATATTAAAAGAAGGATATGGAAGGTAAGTATAAAAGATATTAAATGTAAAATAAATGGCGCTGATTCTGATACTATTATTATTCAAAAATGCCTGCATCGTTATTGAATTAAATAAGTCCTAAATCGAACGGTTACTTAACATAAAAAAACACCCATTGAGGAGTTCCAAGCAGTAAATTATAGGTGTTAAAAGCTTATAACAACTGAACGGAAACCAACACTTAAAAGGTGATAAAATGAAGATAGGTTCCGACAGAGATAAATGCAAGATCAATGAAGTTGAAATTACCGAAGACACACTTTCCAACCGAGGTGGTTTGAGTTTTATGTTAAGAACCTTGATTCCCTTGGACTGCCGGCTATGATTGAAAAAAAATTCGGTCACTTGCGTAGAAGCGGTAAAGGCGAAACAATCAGTGAATGCGCACGTCAGTTTATGGTATTCTACATGGACGGAACAAAACACTCGATAGCCCGGTTTGGGGAGCTAATAAAAGATCCAGGGTATGCCGCAGTTCTTGAACGCGATGTTGATTCACTAATCAGTACCACCTCACCAAAACGTTTTTCAGTAAATTCAGCGGAAATACTCATGCGTTATACAGATCAATACTTAACGAACTATTCATCTGGCGTCTTAAACAGGAAAAATTTTCTGTTATTACATTGCATCTTGATACAATGTTGCTTGATAACAATGATGCAAAAGAACGAGAAGGATATAATGTCACTTATAAAAAGTACTCGGTTTTCAGCAATTGCAGATCAATTTGGGGCCATATATCGTTGATATGCATTTTCACAGTGGTGAAAAAATTTCCAACCACGGTGGTGATGCAAAGGCGGTTGTGGCATGCTTTTTAAAGCTTGTCAGAAGCCGATATGATGAAAAGATACCGATAATTCTCAATGCTGACAGAAGATTCCTATCGGATGAGAATCTGCTCTACTTTGGGAATGATCTTAAGATTAAGTATATCGTAATCGGGAAACTCTACTATTCAGTCTATGAAACAAAACAGACTTGTGCAGTAACCGAATCCGCAAGAGTGTCGGCAAAATATGCATCATGGATATGCTATGACTACAAAAGTAAACTGGGCCGTTGGGAAAACTATCGCCGTACTATTTTAACAACACTTGTAGCTGATGATGGCCAGTATGTCTTTGAAGGTATTCGTGATACGGTCATGTATACAAATATCGGAAAAAATGATCTAATAGATGTTGAGCTGCGTATGCGTAAACAAGACGATTTGATGAAAACAGAAGCGATAGTGAAACTTGCTCACCAAAACGGTGAAGAAGAGCTCAATCATCGTTCAATCAAGGGATTTATGAGAAGAGAGCACTTATCTTTAATCAATTTCGGGATGAACGGAGCATTCTATTCACTTATGGTAATAAGTTACTTCATTATGGAATCATATCGTTATGATATTGCAAATGATATCCTCATTCAACCAAGTAGATCGTTTTTGGTCAAACAATTGTCCGATTTAGGTAAGTAATAATTGAATACCATTAAGAAAAAATGTAGGTTTTAATGGAATTAAGGAAAAAAACGTATAACGCTGTCCTATGGAGTTTCATTGATAGGAGTGGTGATCAATTGCTTCGTTTTGTAGTTGGGGTTATTCTAGCACGTCTGTTACTCCCAGAGCATTTTGGAATAATCGGAATGGCATATATCGTTACTGAAATTGCTCGAATATTTGTGCAAAGTGGTTTCGGTATGGCTCTCATAAATAATTCAAAATGCAACTCAACCGACGAGAGCTCAGTATTTTTTTTCAATATTATTATTGGGGCATTACTAACATTATTTGTTTTTATACTCTCACCTTTTATAGCA
>JAAYEB010000448.1 GCA_012728995.1 Fibrobacter sp.
TACACTATTTTTGCTGTTTCTCTTTTTCCTGCTCCTAATCGGAGTCGGAACTCGGAACTCCGGGTCGGGATCGATTATTAGTTTCCTGTTTCTATGATTCGATTCCGATTCCAACACCGAATTCCGAGACCGAAAGAAAAGTTTACAACAGTAAAAATTAAATTAATAATACCCATGTCCGTTTTTACTATTCAGAACACGTTTTAAAAACACCTCCATTATCCTTTCGTACAGAGCTCCTTTAAGAATCTGGTCTTCCACTCCGGCATCAATATTGGGGTTATCATTGATCTCCATTACATAACAGTTTTTCCCGATCTGCTTTATATCAACCCCATACAACCCGTCACCGATCAGATTTGCAGCCTTGAGTGCTGTACGAATAACCTGTGCCGGAGCAAGTTCGACCGGAAGTGTTTCGAATCTGCCTTCCTCATTTTGGCCACTTGAATTTCTTTTAATGATCTGCCAGTGATTTTTTACCATAAAATATTTACACACAAATAGAGGCTTTCGATCAAAAATGCCAACTCTCCAGTCAAAATCGGTTGGCAGGAATTGTTGTACAACCACAAGATCTGATTTTGAGAGCATTCTGGCAGCTTCTGTCATAAACTGGTCAACAGTATCGATTCTCAAAACTCCCTGAGAAAAAGCACTGTCCGGCTGTTTAAGCACACAGGGAACCCCGATCTGTTCAAGTGCCGTATCAATATTATCTTTATGTATAATACAGCTTTGAGGAGTCGGGATTCCGTAATGATTGAGCAGTTCTGCAATATAGACCTTGTTTGAACACTTCAGAATCGATTCCGGATCATCATACACAATAAGTCCCTCAGCTCTGGCCCTGCTGGCAAAACGGTATGTATAATGATTAACGCTTGTTGTCTCTCTTATAAACAAGGCATCATATTCGGCTATAGACCCGATTTCATCCCTGCTTACTACCTTGACATTAAATCCGGTATTCTGCCCGGCATTTACAAACTTTTTTATCGCCTTCTCATTTGAGGGGCCCTGTTCTTCCTTAGGGTTCCAGAGAATTGCCATATCATAAGGCTGAACTTTCCTTTTTAAAGTACCTACTCCACGTCCCTGGAAATGCACAGTCGCAACACCCACAAGAAAATCATAATGTTCAGAAGGTACTTCACCTGCAGAAACCGGACGAATACTTTGCAAGTGCCACTGACTTTTATTTTTTATAAATTCTGCACGCAACAGGGGCGCCGGGAAAAGGTTATACAGATGTATTGCCAGCCGGTCATATCTTCTTGCTACATTTTTTCCGAAGTAAATACTTAATGTAAACTTGGCCGACTGTATCGGAGCAAGGCTTTTCTGAATCAATTCATCAAGATCATCATCAACAAACCGAATTTGCGTCTGCAACTTGAGATCCTGAATAGTAGAGATATTCGGAAGCGGTTTATGTCCCCTGGCAGCAGCCAGAAGCGAAACATAATATCCGGTACTCTGATACCTGAATGATTTGCATAAATTGAATACCCGTGTATGACGCATTTTGCTGAATTTACTGTCCATGAGATACGACCGGGCGGAAACAAGATCTACTCCCGGAATCTGGAAAGTCCAGTTGCCGGGGTTATTCACTACAATCAGATTTGGCATGTACTTCTTTCGTTTCTATCATAATGAAATGTTTTTTCGTAAATTTTCAACAGAATATGATTACAAAACTGATCATTTCTAAACTTTTCTTTCAATAATTAACAAATTAGCATCGTAAGTAATTATTCCAAGGAGAATGGCACAGATTACTCTGTCCATCCTGATATTATAATACTGACCTCTTGATAATGGATTGGGAAAAAGCGGCTCAGCAACGGACACATGTTTATGCTCCCTGTTATAACCATAAAGCACAACAAAGTGTCCTGATGATCCCCCGCGGATATCATCGTATTCGCAGTTCTCAGTTTCAAGCTCACGCGGGGTCCGGTGAAGATAGGTAGCACTCAATCCGGTAATTATCGGGATTTCCCTTTTTAAATATTTTCTGATAAGAGAAGAGTTTAAATCCTGAAATTTAATCCTGCCGCCTAATGAAATAAATTCAAGATACCCCTCTGTTGCAATCTGTAATTTCTGGTCTTTTTTATATTTCGACTGCAATGCAAGTTTAGTTCCCAGATCAACTTTAATTTTATTATCAAACCAGGTTGGATCAAATATCTGAAGATTATAAGTATAGATTGTCGCCCTGTACCCTCTTTTCAATGCATGACAACCTAAAAATACAGCCAATGTACCCCCGTCACGAAGCATGGATATCTGACCAATCAGATCATCAAGTGAAACAGGATCCCGGTAATAATTATATACCGCATGAAGACAGGTAGGTCCACATGTAGTCTCTGTTGGTTGAGGAAGGATTTTAAATGATAACTGTGTTTCCATATAGTAAGTAACACCGGATACTTAAACTGCCACGAAAACAATCAAAATATCGTTTTCTGTCGGTTATCTGCCACAGAAAGTGCAATATGTTTCCCCCGGAATTTTTAAGTAACCTGGAGAACATGTTCTCATGGCTACAAACCGGAGAAATAACAACATTTTCCATTAATTTCGTGCTTTGATTTATAAGCCAGACTCCACCTTTTTGGGCTGTTGAGATGTTACAAAATATGGCAGTCTTAAGTAAACCGGATCTAAAAATACTCAACCTTATATACAAAAGCAATATTTCACTTTTGTCCAACATAAATTTTACCTGAACCGGAGGATTAATTTACAACTTGTCCCGCAGTGCGGGAATGAGCTGCGAGAGCGGCACTATCGCAAAAAGGTTTCTGTGGCAAATGATGAATTATGAATGGTGAATTATGAATTATGAATGAAGAAAAAAAACTACAATCATTGTCGTTGCCATTATCGTTGCCATTATCGTTGCCATTATCGTTGTCGTTATCGTTGTCGTTATCGTTGTCGTTATCGTGCACGAATGAATATTAAACGTTCTGGATCTGATTCTTTTGCCATCATAAAATAATGGATCTCCTATTTTTGTTTCAATAATACCAGTCTACTGTTTTGAATTGAAACGCTCCAGTTATCAGGCAACTTTTGTTTACGTTTTTATTTAGGAAATACTTAGTTGGTACACCTTTTGCGTAGCGAGGGAGTTCGATGAAGGGAGTTTAGTTATGAATATCGAAAAATTTACCAGAAAATCACAGGAAGCATTAAACGGTGCAAATTCCATTGCTGTTGAACTCAATCATCAGGAGATCTCACCAATGCACCTGATACTTTCTTTAATCAGGCAAAAGGACGGCCTGATTCCATCAATACTCAGTAATATGGGTATCGAAAAATCGATTGCAGAGCAAAATGCACTTGATATTTTAAATAAATATCCTGCTGTCAGCGGCCAGGGAGTCCAGACATTCATGTCCAGAACCATGACGACAGTATTTAATAATGCCTGGAAAAAAGCATCACAGATGAAAGATGAATTCATAAGTGTTGAACATCTCTTTCTATCCGCTATTGAAACTGATTCCGACTGTAAGGAGTTTGCACGCAAAACCGGTATTAAAGTCAATGATTTTCTCGAAAAACTCAAAAAAGTCCGTGGTAAACAGCGTGTCACATCACAAGATCCGGAAACAACATTCGCCGCACTTCAAAAATTTTCCAGGGATCTTACAGAAGCAGCTCAGAAAGGTCAACTGGACCCGGTAATAGGACGTGATGAAGAGATTCGCAGAATTATTCAGATTCTTTCCAGACGGACAAAAAACAATCCGGTTCTTATTGGAGACCCCGGTGTCGGAAAAACAGCTATCATAGAAGGACTGGCCCAAAGAGTTGTACGGGGTGATGTACCTGAAGGGCTGAAAAACCGGCAGATTGTAGCACTTGATCTGGGTGCTCTTGTAGCAGGTGCAAAATTCCGCGGTGAATTTGAAGAGCGTCTGAAAGCAGTTCTTAAAGAAGTTGTCGAAAGCGGCAATATTATCCTTTTTATCGATGAACTTCATACGGTTGTCGGTGCCGGTGCCGCAGAAGGTTCAATGGATGCAGGCAACATGCTTAAACCAATGCTGGCCAGAGGTGAACTACACGCTATCGGTGCTACTACCCTGGACGAATATAGAAAATATATAGAAAAAGACAAGGCTCTTGAACGCAGATTTCAAACAGTTTTAATTAATCAGCCTGCAGTTGAAGATACTATCTCTATTCTGAGAGGACTTCGTGAAAGATACGAGGTCCACCACGGTGTCAGAATCCGTGACAGCGCTCTTGTTGCTGCTGCAATACTTTCGGATCGGTACATAACAGAACGGTTCCTCCCGGATAAAGCCATAGATCTTGTTGATGAAGCTGCTGCGAAACTGCGAACCGAAATGGATTCAAGTCCTACGGAACTGGATGAAGCAATGAGACGTCAGATGCAGATGGAAATCGAGATTGAGGGTCTTAAAAAAGAAAAAGATCCTGTTTCTCGTGAACGACTGGGCAAACTGCAATCGGAACTGGCAGAAGTAAAAGATACAGTCTCTGCACTTAAAGCTCAGTGGGATCTGGAAAAAAATCGGGTTGGACGACTTCAAAACTTGAGGGAACAGATTGAACATGCACGTCATGAACTTGAAGCCGCAGAACGGGATTACAATTTAAGTAAAGCAGCCGAACTGCGCCATGGAATGATTCCAAATCTGGAAAAACAACTCAAAATTGAGGAAGAAAAACTCAAATCTGAAGATACCGGTAATCGGCTTCTGAAAGAAGAAGTAGATGAAGAGGATATTGCAGAAATAATCAGTCACTGGACCCATATCCCCGTGAGCAAACTGGTACAAGGTGAAAAAGAAAAACTTCTTGACCTCGGCAAGCACCTTCACCAGAGAGTAATCGGGCAGAATGAAGCGGTTGATGCTGTTGCAGACGCAGTTTTAAGAGCCCGTGCAGGCCTTAAAGACCCGAACCGACCCATAGGAAGCTTCATTTTTCTGGGACCAACCGGAGTCGGGAAAACTGAACTTGCCCGTTCTCTGGCTTATAATCTCTTTGATGATGAAAGGGCCATGGTTCGAATTGACATGTCGGAATACATGGAAAAATTTGCAGTTTCGCGCCTTGTTGGTGCCCCTCCGGGATATGTAGGTTACGAAGAAGGAGGGCAGTTGACAGAAGCTGTCAGGCGCAGACCATACTCGGTTGTGCTGTTTGATGAAATAGAGAAGGCACATCCGGATGTTTTCAATATACTTCTTCAGATCCTTGATGATGGCCGGGTTACTGATTCACAGGGAAGAATCGTGAATTTTAAAAATACAATTATAATTATGACATCCAATATCGGGTCTCAATTTATGGCCGATTACAGCAGCAATAACAATTATGACAATATTCGCGATACTGTATCCGGTGAATTACGAAAATATTTCAGACCTGAGTTTCTTAACAGAGTTGATGAAATTGTGATATTTCATTCTCTCTCAAAAGAGAATATACTTGAGATTGTCGGAATTCAGCTCGATCTTTTTGCAAAGCGTCTTGAAGCAAACAATATTGGATTTTCTGCTGACCAAACTGTTATACAGCTTATTGCAGATAAAGGGTATGATCCGGTTTATGGCGCACGTCCCTTAAAACGAATCATACAAAAAGAACTGGAAACACCAATATCACGGCTGCTTATTGCCGGTAATGTGACCGGAGATAATACTATCAAGGCAACTGTAGAAAACGACCATCTTAAGTTTAGTATTCAATGATAGTATTTCAGGCATTTTTGTCGCAAATACCAAAAAACCAGCTCCTTCGGTGAAGGTAAGACTCCTGTTTTGCTTCAAAAATGCCTGAATGACCCCACTGGTACTGTGAGTTCCAAAAACTACCGAAAAATGATTTGAAAAATTGCCGGTATCCGAATCTTTAAATTACCATGCTTGTTTGCCTGCTCCCACTTCAAAAGTAATGATGCCTTATATAGAACCAACCTGAATATCAATACCTGCTTGACCGTATCTCACCAGATAGATATGACCTTCACAGCCATAAAACCCTTTCTGCGTTAGTGCTGCTATGAAGCTCATTCCCGCACTGCGGGACAAGCTGTAAACTAATCGACTCCATTCAGATAATACAAGTATGACAAGCTGTGAACAGAAATGACTACTTTTCTGATATTTGCAATTTTTCGGGCAGCACTACCCTTAATCGTCCGAAGTATAATAGCAGGTATTAAACATATCAATGTTTTCATGTTCAATTTATTGAAAAATTTATATTATTTGTATTATTTGTTTATAAACAGTTTGACGCTTTAATAATATTGTTGTATAATATTCAATCAATATCATAGTATCGGCAATTGTTTATGAATATACCCTGCAATCTTGAGGGAGTACAATTAGATTGGTTCCATTTTTTTGAGAAACACTTCCTTTATATACCTGCGATTCAGTGAATTATGACAGCAATACCTTGCACCATAAATCTTTTAGTTATTATGCTTTGGGGAAATAATTATGTTTATCAACTTACTTGTATAATGGATTATTTCATCAAATTTTAATTCATGGAGGATACTGAATGTAGACCAACCAGCGCAAAAGCGAACGAACCAGTAAAAGAATAGCTGCCATAACAACTGATAAAAAGACCCTGGTTATTGATAACATCTCGTTTAATGGCGGATATCTGAAAACAAGAGAGAAAAAAACAGGACAATTCACCTTAAAACTGTTGATAAATAATTATAAGGAAGTCGAATTGGAATGTGTTTCCAGGTGGGATAATGAACAGGGCCTTGGATTTGAGATAGTTTCAATCCAAAAAAACAAGGAGAAATTTTTCAACGAGTTTGTGAACAGGCAGATTCAACTGGTAAAACAGCTTGGAGATGACCGGGTATTCCGCAAGGATATTTTCATAAACCTTGGCGAAACCAATGCTACCGGCAATGTTTATTTTGCAAATTATGTCAAGTACCAGGGTGTACTTCGCGAAAGCTGTATTGTTCATCATATCCCAAATATAAACGAAATCATGGCCCAGACCGGAATTAAACTGGTTACTGTTGACGTATATCAAAAGTTCAGACAAAATGCATATTTCGGCTATACCATTACAGGTGAATTAACTGTTGGTCAAATAAAAGGCTGCCAGGCAAAATTGAATTTCAAATATCGCAACAAGGCTGATGGAGAATTGATCGGTGAGGGTTATCAGCACTTTTGCTGCGTTGGTAAATCTGGTAAAATATTGAAAATGCCAAAACTGTTTGAATTTATGGAGCATTATATAGAAGTATAAAGTATGGTGGGAAACAAATGAATATTCATGCGCTGCTGCCATTTATCAGTTCATCGGTATTTTTGACAGCCGGTCTGGTGATCTATATTCTCAATAGAGAAAATATCAGAAAGCCGTTTTTAAGATTTTGTTACTTCACTTTCCATTGGCAGTTTTCATGGTTTTTGCTGTTTTCAACAGGAAATGAAAGCAATGCCATGCTGATAACACATATAGGATATTCAGGCATTATTTTCATTCCTGCAGCATTTTAAGAATCAGTATGTTCATATCTGAACTTGAAGACAACTGCGATAAAATTCATCTATCTAATAAGTGGTATGTTTTTAATATCGTTATGGACTACCGACAAATTTATTGAAGACTATTATTCAACGGCTTTCGGATATTACCCGAAAGCCGGTTTTTTACATCTCTTTTACATGGTACTTGTTTGTTATGTTTTTGCAAAAACCATTGCAATTTTTACCCACAAGATCAGAACCCAGGAGAAGGACCTAAACAGATCCCATATAACTCTGTATTATTGCGGGATAATAATCTACTCCGGTGCCGGAATTGATTATATGCTGAATTACCCTGATATATTGAAACACTACCATCCCACATTTACATAATACACCTTAGAAATTGCTGAAAACAACCTGATTTAATCAATGTTTTTTTAAGTTCATATTTACCCAGTTCACACATTTTACTTGACACTATTGTTTTTAA
>JAAYEB010000449.1 GCA_012728995.1 Fibrobacter sp.
CTCACCTTTTGCATCAACAACAGCTTCAAATATGGTCCCTATTCTAAGACGATATACAGTTCCAGGAAGAGTTTTAACAGGAGAAACACCTTCCACTATATCGATTTCTGAAGATAGTTCTTTACAGTCATGAACAATCTGCATCAGCCGGTGAAGTGCTTCACTGTTATCAACAGTTTGAGCAGTTATTTCGCTTATCAGGTAATCCAGACTTCCCTTGATCTGTTTTGTTGCAAGAGGAGGTAAATTTGAAATTTCCTTCAATAATTGCTTCGATTTCTGTAAAACTATCTGACAGAATCGATTCTGAAGCAATTCCTGCTGTTGAATTCCCGCTTTAACCGAAACTATTTCACTTAAGAGAGAATCGTTTTCAGCTTGCTTTTTTTCAATTAAAAGACGTATTGAATCAATATCAGCCTGGTACTGTGCTTTTCTCCCAACTAATTGCTTTTTATATACCTCGTATTCGGCTTTATCCTGACTATATTCCTTTCTCACCTCTGCACGCTGTCGCTCCACACTGCTAAGTTCCCGCTTAATTCTTAGAATGTCTTCATTTAAATCATACTTCTCGGCAGAAAATGCCAAAGTTGAAATAATAATTATCCAGAATTGTAAACGAATAAACAAATCGCACCTTTCGTTATCTGAAAAATGGAAACTTTTTCCTGACTTAAAACGTTTCCTTTTTACGAATCTTTTTTAACTGAAGATATTAATTTCCTTTTGTGCGGATCTCATCACTGATTGGTTAACCTGGAAATGACGAGGAATGGTATGTTTGATGGCCATATCACAAAATACAAATACGTTGTTCAGTATCCAAGACTGTTTTCGCACTCACAGACCCATCACCCAATTAATCAATTCCATTGAGATTTAACTCAAAAAAGTAATATCTGATTTAAAACTAATATGCTGACCTGGCTTTTTCAAAATACCTTTTTTAACTATTATTCAATAAATCAGAAATGTTTTCTCGATCACAAGTAAACAGACAAAAATTCTTTTTTGGACAGATTTGTCAGGGATATGTATTTTTCATATTTACCTTCTCTGATCAAAAAGGAAAAATATTTAGGAAAGGACCTCCCAATGATCGAATTTTCGTCCAGTGCAAAAACCATGCGTTCCTCCGAAATCCGCCGTTTAATGCAGCTCGCAGCAGACCCGTCAATTATCTCTTTTGC
Source organism: Fibrobacter sp. (assembly GCA_012728995.1). Classification (GTDB taxonomy): domain Bacteria; phylum Fibrobacterota; class Chitinivibrionia; order Chitinivibrionales; family Chitinispirillaceae; genus JAAYEB01. The sequence continues at coordinate 1,194 of JAAYEB010000449.1, forward strand.
AGGAGGAATGCCTGCAAATTCTTTATTTCCAATTGATATCGTTGATGAACTGTACAATCAGCTAACAACCGAAGCCAAACAGGCAGCAATGCAATATGGACCAACAGGCGGTTACCCTCCCCTTCTTGAATCCCTGAAACAATACCTTGAATCAAGAGGCCTGTCTATGGAAAATCAGGGCCTGATAATTACAACTGGTGCACAACAGGCAATAAATCTGATCACAAAAGTACTCATAAACCAGCAAGACATCATAATTACAGAATATCCAAGTTTTATCGGAGCACTTGCAGCATTCAAATCCTATGAAGCAAACCTTATTGGAATTGATCTTGATAATGATGGTATCAACTTATCCAGACTGGAACAGGTTTTAAAAACAAACGGATCACAGGTGAAAATGCTCTATTTAAACCCCTGTTTTCACAATCCAGCAGGTATAACTTACAGTAAACAGAGGAAAAAAGAACTTTGGGAGATCGTTAAAAAATACAATATCTGTATTCTTGAAGATGATCCTTATAGTGAACTGTATTTTAACGAAAACGATAAAGATCTTACAGTTCCCATGAAAGCAATGTTTAATGATACGGTACCAGTCTGTTATACCGGGACCTTTGCAAAAATTTTCGGACCAGGTCTGCGTCTTGGATGGCTTCTTGCACCATCCTCAATTATTGAAAAATGTGAACTGGCAAAACAGTCCATGGATGCATGTACCTGCACTTTCACACAGGTTCTTGCTCATCAGTATTTACAAAAAGGCAAACTTGCCCCATATCTTGAATATCTGCGCCCGATTTACGCACGAAGAGCCGGCATAATGCTTGATGCACTAAAAACATATATGCCCAAAGAGGTAACATGGACAACTCCTAAAGGCGGTTTCTATATCTGGGTAACACTGCCACAAAAACTAAATTCAACTAAAGTTTTTAATGAATCAATTAATCTGGGAGCCGCTTTTGTGATTGGAAATGCATTCGATCCCGATGGAGTTAAAAACGATTCATTTCGTCTTGCTTTTTCTCATAC
>JAAYEB010000450.1 GCA_012728995.1 Fibrobacter sp.
AGCTTTTATGTTCAAAAAGCAGATAAATATAGGTCATCTTTCCCGAAAGCTGAATACTGTATAATATATCAGAAAAATGTTCAGCCAGTTCCTTGTCTATATATGAATCTTTGAGAATTGTCAGTGTTTTGAAGTCAAGTTCCCTGCATATTTTCTCAGGCAGATATTCCTTAATAAACGAGCTGGCAATCTCTTTTCTTGAAAAAGATTCCTTGAAAAATTTGTCGTGTGGATTGAAAAGGGTTTTATCATTGTTGTTCATGAATTTAATATAATTCAGTATCATACATATTGGGAACTCTTTGAATGGGAGTTAAGGGAGAAGCACAGGTATTATTGTAATGGGGAAAGCCTAAGTGGTTATGGGGCCTGGTAATCCGGAGTCGCTTAAATCCTGTAATAGAAAAGATACAAACTGCTGGATCGAATCAAAAAAACAGGAAATTAATAATCGATCCCGACCCGGAGTTCCGAGTTCCAACCCCGATTGGGGATAAGAAAAAAGAGAAACAGCAAAAGTATTGTAACTCTTATTTTCGGGGTCGGATTTCGGGGTTGGTATCGGTATCGAATCAGAAAAACAGGAAATTTAGAGTCGAAAACGATCCCGAGCTCCGAGTTCCATCCCCAAGAATTTGGATTATTGAGTTCGAAATACGGGACACTGCTACCGAAACTGTTACCCTATTTGAGACAGATCTATTTCAGCTGTGTCATCAAGAGACATAAGATTAAGCAATCTGGTATCTTCATAAAGCTTGAGGTTAGCTTTTCCAGATTTTTCAGTAATCGATTGGGAAGAAACTGTTTCATTACCGGTGAAGTTATTATATTTGGGTTCTGTTAGTTTTTTCACTTTCGCTTTGAGCGTGTAATTTTCGCTAAGTACAATATCGTACTCACGATAGAGTTCACGAAGATTGTTTTTTAAATCCTGAATCTGGGAATCATATTCGCTTTTTCCTTTTTGAAAGTTATCAATTACCTGTTGGTGATGAGATATTGATTCGGTAACATCGGAAATTGCGGTTTCGAGTTCTACAAGCCGGACTTCTGAATTTTTTCTGTTCTTTTTATTTGCATGGTATCCATTATTAAACCGTGCAACTTCCCGGGACAGTTCACTGGATTCCTTTTTTTGTGCAAAGGATGCAACCAGAAAGATAAAGAAAGTAAAAGCAACGAGTGGTAGAATCCACAACAATTCTATATACATTATAGTCTACTCCCTGGTGGATGATTCCTCTCACAAGTGCATAAATGCTTTTTTAAATTCAAAAAAAGTATCTATTTTCAAAATAACACCAAAACTGTTTTTTTGCAATCATTTAAAACCTTGAGGAGATAAATATGACAAAATTACCAATTATGTCTGTTTCTGGTATACGAGGCATTGTAGGTGAATCGATAGATTCTCTTTTTATTTCACGTATTGCATATATTCAGACAAAACGCAGCAATGGCGGCAAGGTAGTTGTCGGTCGTGATACTCGTATCTCTGGAGAAGAACTGATGAATGCTGCTTTTCGGGGTATCAGAGCTGCAGGTGGAATCCCCGTAGATGCGGGTATTGCACCTACTCCCACGACCTGTGTTTGTACAAATGCAGTTGAAGCTTCAACGGGAATAATCCTCACAGCAAGCCATAACCCTGGTATGTATAATGGTTACAAGATGGTGCACAGAAGCGGAAGGCTTTTCAGGGGATATGAATGTGAAGAAATCTATGAGGCATTCCGTTCTTCTGAATATGCTTCTGATGATAAAATTTTAAATAGTTCAGATTCTCCGACAGAAAGAATTGATGCTTCAAAAATCCATATCAGTAAAATATTAAAACATATAAATATTGAAACTATAAAATCTGCAAACATTAAAATTGCTGTAGATTCAATAAACGGAGCTGGTGGTGCAGTATTCCCAGATTTACTTGAAAAATTAGGAGTGAAATGGATCGGTGTTCATAACAAACTCAATGGCGATTTTGTGCACAATCCTGAACCCAGGCCAGAACATCTTGGCGATCTGTGCAAATTACTAAAAGAAACGCCGGATTTATGGGGAGGATTTGTATTTGATCCTGATGCCGATCGTCTGGCTACAATGGGAGAAAATGGAGAAGAGATATCTGAAGAGATGACTCTGGTATTTGCCCTTGAAAATCTTCTTCAACGGACAAAATCGGATATTGTGACCAACCTTTCTACTTCAATGCTTATTGATGATGTTGCGAGAAAATACGGAGTTAATGTAATTCGTTCAAAAATCGGAGAAGCCAATGTAGTTGAAGAGATGGAAAAATACGATTGTCAGTTTGGAGGTGAAGGTAATGGCGGAGTTATTTTCCCGAAAATCGCTTCAGCACGTGATGGATTAGGAGCGATGGCACTGATTCTTGAACTAATGGCCTCAACCGGCAAAAAGCTTACTCAGCATGCATCCATGTGGCCCAGATATTCAATCGTTAAAGATAAAATACCATGTGATGGTAAAGATCCCGCCCAAATTATTAACAGGTTGAATACAGTTTTCGCTTCGGAAAACAAAAACAATCTTGACGGGCTTAAAATTATCAGAGACTACGGATGGGTACATTTAAGAGCTTCAAATACAGAACCAATAATCAGATGTTATGCTGAAGCCAAAACCTGGCAACAGGCAAGAGAACTTGCAGATTTGGTCCTGAAAGAAGTTGAAAAGTGAGAGCTTTTTATTAATGCAAGCAATTCAGACATGAACCTGGTTGCAGATCTGAAAACACTGTTTCTTTCTGAATACATATTATCAGGTCCTTGTTCTTGAAATAAATGATAAATCAATAAGAAGTTCTTTGATTAGCATTCATACTTAATGTATCTTTTTCCATATTATATTCAGCAATAAAACCCGTTCATTGCGTTCATTGCTGAGAAAGGGAACAGCATGAGTAGATATAAACCGAGTCTGATAATATTGGTTTTCCTGATTACTTCTGCTATTAACGCACAGATTATCAGTGGTTCGGCAACAGTAGAATTGAATGGACCGGCATCTCAGGAACAGACTCTTGAAGCTCAGGAACTGTCCCGAAAAGAGATGAAGAGTGAACTGGTCAGATGGCTTTCAAATTCATTTGAGATCGATTTTGATACTTCAAGTTTACTAAAAAACCAGTTATTCGAGCGTTTTATTGATTCGTGCATGTTTCACGCCCAAAAAGAATCTTCGTTCAAAGGAAAAAGTCTTACTCTAAACTATCATCTTACAACAGATAAGGCAGAGCAACTTTTAGGTACATATAACTCGACTATGGAAGCCATGTCAATTGAAGCATGGAATAATTTTATTCTGGCAAACACTCAGGAAAGGTATGATGATATATATAAAGAGGGATTTAAGGTTCTTTCATATGCATCTGCATATCTAGGAAATCCTGTAACAGTTCCGGGCATTGATGAAAAATATCTGGTCGATAGTTGCAAAACTATTTTACAGAGTTTTTTTGATCGTTTAAAAATTACTTCTTCCAACATGATTCTTCAGGGCAAGTCCGGACAAATACTTAATGATGCCCCCAAAATAACAGTACAGATCGACAGCACTGCCCTTCAGGGGATTGAATTCTGTGGAATACTGCCAAACGGGAAAATATACTTTACTGCTGTATCAGATCATAATGGTGAAGTTTCTCTTGATGACCTTAAAATACCTTTTGTAACAAATGGAACACTTCTATATGTCAGTCTGAATCCAGGTTCTATTGTAATGAAAAAAGCCGGTCTTGTCAAAGCCCAGGATTATGGTATCCTTCTCAGAAACAGTCAGGACCAGACATTTATTTTCAAAGTATCCCGTTCAGTTTACACTTTAGATTACGGTGCAGTGTCAGTCAGCAATATCAAAATACCTTCGGAATACTCCTCCGACAGTTACCTGCATAATTTTTTGAGAGATTCATGTTACATGCAGAAAGCATCAGGAAGTGTTCCGCCAGATCTTGTAATTACTGTCAAATCCCAGGTTTCAAAATACGATTATGATGAAACAGAAAGAACTGCAATCAAATTTTCAAATCAGTTTATTATCAAAGGGTTATCAACGAATCCACCAAAAACTGAAAAGATGCAGAGTACTTTTGAAAAACAGTATGAACAGAATATCACAATCCCGTACGGTCTTCTGTTCTGGGAAGCAAATGCTCATTTACGCGAAAATATCAAAAAAGCGATTTCGCAATTATAGTTTCCTTAAAACTGCCGGTTTTTGACATTTTTTATATGATAAGTTTCATGTTCGCCGAGCGCACACGACCCCCGCGGCAGTTTATTGCAGCTCTGTAGCTTTCGGTTTGGGGGCGTGTGGAAACCTGTTTCTTAATTATGAATGGTGAATTGTGAATGATGAATGATGGAACTAAGAGTAATACT
>JAAYEB010000451.1 GCA_012728995.1 Fibrobacter sp.
ACTTAATCCAAAAGAGACCTCGGAACTGGTTTTTGTTTTGGGGTATGTTGAGAATCCAAATGATAAGAAATGGGAATCACCAGGGGTTATAAATAAAGCTGGTGCCAGAAAGATAATTGAAAAGTATTCTACGAGTTCACAGGTGGATAAAGCATTAGAGCAGCTTAAGAAATACTGGGATAAGTTATTGTCAAATTATGTGGTAAATAGTGATAACGAAAAACTGGACAGAATGGTAAATATATGGAATCAGTACCAGTGTATAGTTACATACAATATGTCCAGAAGTGCTTCATATTTTGAATCCGGAATCGGAAGAGGCATGGGATTCAGGGATTCAAATCAGGATATTGGAGGATTTGTACATCAGATCCCCGATGGTGCGCGGGAAAGAATACTGGATCTGGCGGCAACACAGCTTGAAGATGGTGGTGCATATCATCAATACCAACCATTGACAAAAAAAGGAAATAATGAAATAGGTGGTAATTTTAATGATGATCCGTTGTGGTTGATCTATTCTACAGCTGCCTATATCAAAGAAACGGGTGACTGGAGTATTCTAAAGGAAAAGGTTCCGTATGATTGTAATACTCAAAAAGCCCAATCTCTTCTTGATCACCTGAACCGTTCGTTCTATCACGTCGTAAACAATCTTGGACCGCATGGTCTTCCGCTTATAGGCAGGGCAGACTGGAACGATTGCCTGAACTTGAATTGTTTTTCGGATACTCCCGATGAATCATTTCAGACTTGTACAAGCAAGGATGGAAAAACTGCTGAATCGGTTTTTATCGCAGGTATGTTTGTAAGTATTGGAAAAGAGTATGTTGAAATACTTGAACGGCTTGAGAAGACAGATGAGGCTGATAAAGCAGCTGGTTATATTGATAAAATGATTGATTCTGTCAAGAAGTATGGCTGGGACGGGGAATGGTTTTTAAGGGCTTATGATGACTCGGGAAATAAAGTGGGAAGTAAAGATAATGATGAAGGAAAGATTTTTATCGAACCACAGGGTTATTGTGTAATGGCCGGAATCGGAATTGAGGAGGGCATGGCAGAAAAAGCTCTTGAATCTGCAAGAAAATATCTTGATTCCGATCATGGTCTTGTCCTTTTGAATCCGCCATTTTCAAAATATTATATAAACCTGGGGGAAATATCCACATATCCGCAGGGTTATAAAGAAAATGCCGGTATTTTCTGCCATAATAACCCGTGGATAATTATTGGAGAAACTATTCTGGGCCAAGGTGATCAGGCTTTCGATCATTACAAAAAGATAGCTCCCGCTTTTAGAGAAGAAATAAGTGAGATACACAGAATGGAGCCGTATGTATATTCACAAATGATCGCAGGTAAGGATGCAAAGAGGCATGGAGAAGCCAAGAATTCTTGGTTGACAGGTACTGCTGCTTGGAATTTTGTTGCCGTTTCGCAATGGATACTTGGTATAAAACCCGATTATGATGGATTAATTGTAGATCCTTGTATACCTGCTGGCTGGAATGGATTTGAAATAAAAAGAAAATTCAGGAATTCAATATACAGAATTGTTGTGAAAAATCCATCACATGTTAATAAAGGTGTTGACAGGCTTATCGTGGATGGTATTGTTATTAAAGAGAACAAGATACCTGTGTTTAATGATGGGGCAACTCATGATATAGAAGTTATTATGGGGTAAATCACAACAAAGTTGGTGGTTTGTAATATTCAGTGTTGAAAGGGTTGATAGATGAAATACGGTTATTTTGATGATATGGCAAGGGAGTATGTAATTACAGATCCTAAGACTCCAGTCAAATGGATTAATTATATAGGAACGCTGAATTTTGGTGGATTTGTAGATCACACTGGAGGAGCATTGATTTGCAAAGGAGATCCGTCATTAAACAGGATAACCAAATACATACAGCAGATGCCTTCATCGGATTTCAAAGGAGAAACATTATACATTCGTATTAAAAATAAAAATGGATATAAAATATTTTCTCCGTTTTTTGTACCAACTTTAGACAGATATGATTTGTTTGAATGCCATGTCGGAATGGGTTATACAAGAATCATATCAGAATTTTATGGTATTCGCACAGAGTGTACAATATTTGTTCCATCAAAAGAGCACGTTGAATTAAGAGATATAAGAATAACAAACATTTCTGATAAACCCATGGAAATTGACTTGATTGCAGTTGTCGAGTACACGCATTTTGATGCTGTAAAGCAGTTCACTAATGCAGACTGGGTTCCACAGACAATGCAATCCCGTTGTTTGACAGACGAGCAAGGATTGAGAATATTGACTCAATTCGCTTATATGAAAAAAGACATGTCTATAAACTATTTTACTTCAAGTCACCCGGTTTCTTCATTTGAATCTGACAGGAAAAAGTTTCTGGGAAATAATGAATATGGCACATGGGCACATCCAATTGCTTTGGACAAGGAAGAACTGGAAAATTATGAAGCAAAACGTGGAGATAATATTGCTGCGTTGATGCATCATCTTGGTATTGTCAAACCTTCTGAACAGAAAAGAATGGTAACTCAGCTTGGTCAGAAAGAAAGTATACAAATGGCGATGCCTGAAATTGAACGGTTTCGGGATTTAAGTGAGGTTGACAAGGTTTTTGAAGAGCTTGGAGATTTCTGGAAATCCTATCTTTCTTCAATGCAGGTAAAGACACCTGATCCGGGTTTGAATAGTATGCTTAATGTTCACAATCCTCGTCAGTGTTTCATAACTTATAACTGGTCAAGGTATCTTTCGTATTATCAATTAGGGCTTGGTACAAGGGGACTGGGTTTTAGGGATAGTTCTCAGGATGTGATGGGTATAGTTGATCGTGCACCTGAAGAAGGAAGAGGATTGATCGAGAAGCTTCTATCGGTACAGAAAAGAGATGGTTCAGCTATGCACCAGTTCAATCCTTTAAGCATGGAGGCTAAAAATGGCGACGCACATGAGATGTCAGACCGTCCTCAGTATTATGGAGATGATCATCTGTGGATAGTTCTGGCAGTTACAGCGTATCTGAAAGAAACAGGAGATATGACGTTTCTGGATAAAGAAATTCCTTATTATGAAAAGGATGAAAATGGTAAGCCTCTGGAAACCGGAAAGGTTATAGATCATTTATATCGCTCGCTCAAATTTACAAAAAACAATAAGGGCAAACATGGATTGCCATTGCTTGGTTTTGCAGACTGGAATGACTGTGTAAATCTGCCGACTGGAGCTGAGTCGATTTTTAATGCCTGTTTATATGGAAAAGCTCTTCGTGAAATGATTGATCTTCTGGAACATACAGGCGAAAAGAACCGGTTGGGCGAATACAGTGAAGAGTATGATAATATCAAAACAAAGTTCAATGAATCTGCCTGGGATGGTGAGTGGTATGTAAGGTATTTTGAGTCTGACGGGTTGCCATTGGGTTCAAAATCAAATGATCATGGAAAAATATATCTTAATGGACAGAGCTGGCCGGTTATATCCGGATTGGCAACAGATGAACGTGGAAGAACTGCAATGGAATCCGCAAGGAAAATGCTGAACACAAAAAATGGTATTAAATTAAGTACACCTGGTTTTAACGGATATGATCCTACAAAAGGTGGAATTACAACATATCCGCCTGGAGCTAAAGAAAATGGTGGTATATTTCTTCATACCAATCCGTGGGCAATGATTGCCGAGGCGATGCTTGGAAATGGGGACAGGGCGTTTGAATATTATAACCAGATAAATCCTGCAAAGCGTAATGAAACTGTTGAGGAGTATGAATGTGAACCTTATGTATATCCACAGAACATTCTTGGTGATGAACATCCACAGTTTGGTTTGGCAAGAAACAGCTGGTTATCCGGAACTGCTTCATGGGTTTACCAGGCTGCAACACAATTTATTGTTGGCATTAAGGCAAGGTACAGTGGGTTGCAAATAGATCCCTGCATTCCTTCAAAATGGACTGGTTTTTCTGTGGAAAGAGTTTTCAGGGGCGTGAGATACAAAATATCTGTTTCGAATCCGCAACATGTAAGTAAAGGGATCAGCTCTGTTAAAGTAAATGGAAAGCAAATTGAGGGTAATACGGTTCCGCTTTTCAAGAGTGGTGAGAGTGTTGAAGTAGAAGTGGTTATGGGTTGATACTTGAATCAGACTTGCAAAAAATCGGATAAATATAAAAATAGAAATACCCTGAACCACAGTTACTTTTAAAATCACTAAAGTTCTGGATTCGGATAAGTCGGTTTTATCCGGATTTTCCCCCTCTGATAAGCGGAAATGTTTTGGAGGGCATAGAAGATTAATACCCTGTGCCTGTCCCTTTGGAATTTACTTCTGTGTCCCTCCGGTTCCGCTGTCTTAATCTTCTTCCAATTTTTTAGATTCAGGTACATTTGAGAGTTCCACACGTATTTGATAATCCCCCCTCTTTTATTTCAAATCTAATAATGCTTTGAATCTTTTTTTAAAGAGCAATAAATGCTATAAAAAATTTATATCCGATTCCGATTTCCGGGACGGACTATCTTTTTACCTTTTAAATAGAGTAAAAAAATAGTCCGTCCCGGTTCCGATTATAGTGTTTAAATGTTTACGAGGGTGTAAAATTTGACTTTTCCATATACGAGGTTATATACTAGTTCATAAGGGTATTTTGCTATTTTTTTGATTTAATGATTTCGCCCCAAGTTATGTGTTATTCGTATACGAAAAGGTTGTGTTATGATTCATGAAGCTTCCTGTAAACACAATAATGAAGATAATCCCACGGAGTCAGTCCCTGTTATTGCATTATTAACAGAAAGTCTTAACCGATTATACCAGTCCAATATCTGGATTGGTGTTTCAGATGAAGCTGTGAGGAGGGGGTATACATTGATCTGTTATGCTGGCGGCTCACTCAATGCTTCTCCCTGGGATCCATATGAACCTCAGCGTAATATCATTTACAACCTCATTAACCTTAAACACCTGAAGGGGATAATCATTTCAGGTTCTTTGGGAAATTTTATTTCACCGGATGAGTTCAGTGAATTTTATAGCAGATTCAATGATATACCTATGGTCTGTTTGGGGCCTGGAATTAAGACAATTCCAACAATTATTGTGGATAACAGAAAAGGAACTGAGGAGCTAATTACTCATCTTGTAGAAAACCATTCTTGCAGGAAAATTGCTTTTTTACGTGGACCCGAGGGAAATCAGGAAGCAGAACAAAGACTGGAGATTTTTTGTGATGTTTTGAAAAAGCATGGTATCGAACCGGATCCAGGACTCATATTATCCGGAGATTTCAGCAGAGATTCGGGTGCCAAGGCAGCTAACACTCTTTTAAATCAGCGTGGATTGTCTTTTGATGCCCTGGTTGGTGCAAATGACGATATGGCTTTGGGGGCACTTAAGGCGTTACAGGAACGGCATATACGTGTTCCCGATGAAGTAATGATAGCCGGGTTTGATGATATTGAGGAGAGTAATTTTTCTGCTCCACCTCTGACTACAGTAAGACAACCGTTTTCTGAAATGGGGAGCAAAGCAGTTGAATGCCTGATTAGGCTTATTGAAGGCAAAGAGATTCCCGCGAAAATTATTGTACCTGCAAAAGTCGTTGTAAGGCAATCTTGCGGGTGCTTTAGACAGGGATTGATCCGATCGAGGCATTTTGAAGAAGTGACTGAGTTTTCGGATGAGATTCGAAACAAGCTGTTTGTAGAAATCTATAAAATAGTTGAACAGTTGAAAATGAATGCTGAAAGCAGTATCGACAAGTCTCTTATTGACAGGTTTGTAAATGCATTCATTAACGAGATCTCTGGCACAAAAGGCGAGAGGTTTGTTTCTCTTGTGAATAAAACGGCATGGGTTCTGGCCTTAACCGGTGGAGATTGCCCCGGGTTGTTTCGAATTATTGCTATTATGCGGCAACTGGCTTCGAGCTATTTTAAAGGCAATATTCCAGACAATATTGAAGAATTATTTCAGAATGCAAATATTACGATATCGGATGCTGCTGCGCGTGCACAGGCTCACAGACGTCTTGATGCTGAGCGAAAATCAACCCTGCTTCGTACAGCAGGTCAGGCTATTGCATCCGCTTTTAATCTTGAGCATCTTTTTGAAGTTATTGCAAATGAGTTAAACAAACTGGAAATTTCCAATTGTTGGGTTTCTTTGTACAGGAACAAATCCCGGTCATTCTCAAAGCTGGATTTGGTTTTAAAAATTGATCATGGTACCAGGGTAGAGCTTGAGAAGCAGAGAACAAAATTCAAACAACCGGATCTGTTTCCTGAAGGTTCTGAGTTTATGCCTGTTTCGAGTTCACTACTTGTTGAGCCGTTATTTTTCAGGGATGATCAACTGGGAATCATAATTTTTGAAATTTGTAAGTGCAGAGACGGATCCACTTATGAGATACTCAGGCAGCATATCAGCAGTGCTTTGAAAGGTGCCCTATTAATGAAAAAAGTTCAGGAGCAGGCTTTGGCACTGGAAAGCGCCAATCAGCAGCTGCAAAAGCTCAGGGATGCTGAGCATGCGTATCTTGAAGCTATAAAGCACGAGCTTGAGCTTGGAAGAGAAATTCAGGCAACATTTTTACCAAGAGAATTGCCCTGCATAGATGGGTGGGAGGTATTTCCTGCATTTCAGCCTGCGAGGGAAGTATCCGGGGATTTTTATGATGTTTTTACATTACCTGGCGGTGAAATAGTAATGGTTTTATCTGATGTTTCGGGTAAGGATGTTGGAGCAGCACTGTTTATGGGTATGATTCGTACATTGATAAGGGCTCTTGCAGAGCAGGCTTTTTACGGTGCTTCACATCCGCTTGATGCAGTTACTTTGACAAATAAATATCTGATAAACCACCATTATGGAAATAATGGCCGTTACATGTATGCAACTCTTTTTATGGCTATATTGGACCCCAAGAAAAATTCGATCATGTATGTAAATGCAGGTCATAATCCACCGGCAGTAGTGAAACCAGATGGTGGAGTGCGCAAATGGATTGATACTACAGGTCCTGCTGTAGGGATAATCCCTGATGGGCAGTTTGCTTTTAAAGAATTGGAACTTGCTCCCGGCGAAATGCTTTTTACTTATACAGATGGTGTAACTGAGGCACGTAGTCCGGATGGTACATTGTTTTCAAAAGAAAGACTTTCGAAACTGCTTGATCCACCTTCACTTAGTGCTAATGAACTGGTACAGAGAGTGGACGATGCGGTTAAAGAGCATGGTGCAGGTAATCCGCCTTATGATGATATCACGATGCTGGCTTTGAGAAGAAGTGGTTAAACTGGTGTGTTTAATTTCTTGGTGGATTCAAGCACGTGTAATACTATAGTAACGATTCTTTTTGCGGGCACTGCTACTATTTATTGTGCACGGTTATGATCTGAATGCTGTTTAAAACATAGTGTGAGTCGTAAAAGCTGATTCAGGTAAATGCAAAATCATTTGTTAATATTTCCAACAGTGTCTTATATTGCTATTCCAACTTGCGCATGACTGCAGAGGTTTTCAGGATGATTGCATCTGGTTACTGAAGCGTATAAACTACATTTAACATGTACGTATTCCATATTATTAAAATGCTTGTTGTAGCTTCTTTCTAAATTTAATTTAGAAACGAACCGATAATTGTTATCTGATACTATTATACTAATGAATAAGGTCAGATTTGATACAAAAATCAGAGGGGAATATGAATTTTAAAAATAATTTAACCGCTTTTTTTCTATTGCTGTCTCTGCAATTTGTTTTTGGCCAGTACGTAACAGATCCTCTTCCATACGCTCCGATTGCCAATCCGCTGCCGGATACCATGGATCAGTTATACAGGGATTCTGTTAATCTTAGCATCTCAAGGGTTCGTGTTAACCAGGCTGGTTATCGTATTGATGATGAAAAGTTGTTTTATTATGTAGGTTCATCAGCTTCAGAATTCACTGTAATTAACATTGAAAATTCAAATATTGCAGGAACGGGGACATTGCAGAGCACGGGAAAGCAAACATCCGGTCAATTAAATATAAAGAGTTATCACAAAGCGCAGTTGATTTCAGGAGGTGATATTAAATATGAATTACTTAGTCCTGAAATTTCCGGGACTGTATTTAAAGGATTCTTACCGCAACTGGCTGAGGGCAGATACAAGGTAATAGTTAATTCAGATACGTCATCGCCTTTTATTATTAATGACAATGTTTACGGAATGGTTAAAGATGCATTGATAAAATATTTTGGTATTGCAAGATGTGGCGATAATGAGTCCTGGTTTCATGATGACTGTCATTTAAAAGATATTGTACCTGGGGGATGGCATGATGCAGGTGATCATCTTAAAGTTCCACAATCTATAGGTTATGCAGTTTCAGTTTTGGGGCTTTGTGCAACAGCACTTAAGGACAGAGATACAGATCATTACGCCTTTAACCATGCAATTACACAGAATACCGATCGTATACCGGATGTATTGCGTGAAACAAAAGTCGGTGCGGATTATATAATCAATTCCTACGATCAAGCAGCAGGAAATGTTTCTGCTATGAAAACAGAATTGGGGAATATGGATATGATCATGGCTGGTGGGGACGGCCGGAATATCAGGATATGGTTATAGTTGACAGAGGTGGGCCTCCCCGCGCTGCTGAACATGGGTTGGGTGGTAATACATCCGGGTCGTTTGCGGCAGGTTTGGCATTTTTTGCCAAGGAAATGCAGATATATGATCCTGAGTATAGTGAAAAATGTCTTAAGGTAGCAAAAGAATTATATAGATATGGTAAACAGAATCCAGAGTGTTATTATAATGCAGCAATGAATGGCGGTGGAATGTCTTATGATGAATTAGCATTTGCAGCATTAGCACTTTGGTATGCAACGAAAGATACAATTTATAGATACGATTTACTGTATAATAAAGAGATCGGAACACATGGAGAACCAGAGATTTATCCCAGAGGTGGTTTTGAAGGAGGGTGGTTTGTTACTGTTAACCCTGGTCCGCAAAAAACTAGAGCTAATACAAGCTGGGATAATCTGGAAGTATATGCTTTATGGGGATTGTACCGGTTAATATTAAAGGATGAGGATATCGCGGCGGAGTATGGTATTGATTCAGATGAACGCCTTAACTTGATTGAAGATATTATATACTGTCTTATTGTGGATATTGGTGATATAAGCATCGAAAATGGCGATCAGGCCATTACGCTTCCACAATCCAGTTTTCATTGGAAAAAAAATGTGCTTCAATGTGATGAATTGTGGGGAACTATGCATGATGATTGGGAAGGCACATGGATGCCAAACCGATATCAGGCAGGAAACATAACTGAACTTTATTGTTATTATGATATTGCAAGTGATATTCAAGGTATGGAATTACCAAATACCCCTGGTTCTACCGACTGGAAAACCGAGGAGGTGAAAACGGTATTGTTAAAACAGATGAATTTTTTGTTGGGTCTTAATCCCTGGGATGTAAGTATGATAGTTGGAGTAGGTTCAAAAAATTTGAACCATCCTCATCATCGTGCATCAAATCCGGAGTTACAAAATACACCAGGGGCATTTTACAAATATTGTCCACCTGTTGGGGCTCTTTCTGCAGGGTATCTACCTGCTACAAGTTTATATGACGAGTTTATGGGTGGATTTAATGGCTATTACCATACAGAAATTTCACTTGATGCAACAACTGCAATATTTCTTCCTGTAATGGGACTGGCTAAACAGGAATCGTTAAAAAAACCTGGAGCGAAGGTGAAAATATTATATGTTGGTTGTGATAATGCGATTATTGAAGTCAGTCAGACTCGTTATGGTAATTCAACAATTCGCTATGGAACAAATTCTAATCCGGTAATGACAGTTTCAAGCGATTCTGCAGCTGCAGTACACCGGATTGAGCTGACAGACTTGTTGCCAGGGACTGAGTATTGTTTTGATGTACTTGTTAGTGATCTGTTTGGTAATGATTCAGTAATACTGAATATAGATGAAGACAAAAAACCTGTATATTTTAATTTTACAACTCTTCAGAACTGTTTGACAGAGGCAGAGATTGCCAATGTAAAAATCTGTCAGGTAACCTCCGATTCTGCTGAAATATTCTGGTATACTCCAAACGGTGCTTTTGACAGCAGGGTGGTTTTTGGAGAAAGCAAACCACCAACAACTGTTCATGATGGAGATATGGCAGGAGTGCCTGTTAAATTCCATTTCGTAAAAATTGGGGGTTTAAAGGAAAAAACCACCTATTATTTCTATGTACAGTCTGGAGAGACGATTGATGATAACGGGGGGGTATATTATGAGTTTACGACTCCGGTTGAACATGTTGATTTTGATATAAGGGCAGTTCGATATTATTGGGGAGATCTTCCTGGTTTAGGTATGAACATTGTTAATCAGGATGTAAAAGCCTATGACTCTCTTGATGTAAGACTTTATTTCAGGGCAAAGGAAGGTTTCGAAAATGATTTAGGAGCCCGTCTTGACATAGGTATCGTGTATGATGAAGCTGGTTTTCAGAAGTCTTTTGACAGTCTAAATACACCTATCCGGGAAGCCATTATGCGGCAGAAACCTAATAGAATTGAAGATACATACAATGAATCAGATGATACATATGCGTATTATTTGTCTGTGCCTTTATGGGGAATACAAATGCGATCAGGATCCAGAATCCGGCTTGACGTTATCTTTGACAGGAGGAGTCCTTTTCCACCGCATGAAGATCTTATGAATCAACCGCCGGAACATGAATTATCAGATGATGACTGGAGCTTTGGCCCACATAGTAAAGAAAAAGGGGAACCATATGATTATAAAGGTATTCCAATTGGAGAAAAAGGAGACATTGATGATAATTATTGGTCACAGGAAATAAACCATTACATTACGGTTTACCGCAAAGGCGAATTTATTTGGGGATACTCTCCATCTTTCCAGGAACAGCAGACAAAAAAGAATCAGTATACACTTGAGACTCTCATTACAGATCCGTTACAGAATCCATCTGATGATTACATTCTTTATGAGCGTACAGTTCCTTCTGTTGACGTATCGGGATGGGCAAAGATAACACCGATAGACGGTACAATTAATAATATCTGGATCAATGGTATTGAGCTTGAAAATCCACATTCCTATGTTAACTGGAGTGAACAAAAACAGAGGTATGATTTTACAATTCCTGTTCCGGTTAAAAATGGCCCGAACCCGACTGATATCGTTTTCTTTGCTGGTCCGGGAGAGTCGTGTGTCGACTGCTACGGCTGTGCTGCTTCAACACACAGCTTCTTTATTGAATTTACCGGAGCAAAACAGTATCCATCAACTATAAGTCTAAGAGACCTTTCCATGAATCCATTAACATCCGATACCGCCCGAATTGATACAACGGTATTTCATGTTGTAGTTACAGACCGTAATGGAAATATTGACGGACAGGCAGTGGATACAATGTATGTAAGTATCACCAATTCCCTGACAGGAGATTCCATTTCCGTGATGCTCCTTGAAACAGGCGATTCTACAAATACCTTTCAGACAGTTCTCCCGGTTGTTGTAGTAAGTACTTCTTCACAGCAGGATCAAAATCATATTTATATGATGGGCGGGGATAAAATTCTCATAACCTATATTGATCCAACTGATCCGACTGATATCTCTGAAGCGTATCTTGTTTCAAAGGCAGATTTTCCAGTAGCTTTGAGCGGGTATTACAAAGACGAAAACGGAGACGGAAAAGTTGACAGGCTTTTTGTACAATATAACCGTCAACTTGATTCTCTTCCGGATTCTGTAATTGTTACATTTCCTGATGAAACGACTGTACATACACTTCGTAATACGGTTGATCCTTTTGAGATTGTTGGAACAGATATGCTTTCTGTTACACTGAACAGCGGATTTGAACCAGGAGTTACCGGGTTTGGTTCTGGTGGAAAGGGATCTGGAACATCATACCTGACCAGTTTGGGAGCTGTCAAGATTTCGTCGTTTGAGGTAACAGACAGTATCGGGCCGGTATTACTGAATTCAGTGACTCTTCATGAAAAAAATGATTCCGGAAGGGATACCTTGACTGTCCAGTTTTCTGAAATGATAACAGCTTCATCATTGATTGATAATGCCCTGATTCTTCATGGCACAGATGGAGAGAACGAACTTGTTGTACATGGTATTTTGAATGTCGAGAACCGTTCCAACAGCCTTACTATTCTGGTAACTAGTCCTGTTGAAATAAAAAGGGGTGATTCTGTAACAATTAATTCATCAGGGCTTTTAACAGATATGGTTGGGAATCATGCTCATCCGCAAAATCCTAAAGTGCCGGTTGTAATAAGAGAGAATGCGCCACAGCTTCTAAGTGGAGTGTATAAAGATACTGATGCGAATGGTATTATTGATCATGTAGAGTTGGTTTTTACAAAGAGTATACTGATAGAAGATTTGATACTTGAGTTGTCCTGGGAAAATGGTACCCGAAAAGAAGTCGATCATGAGTTCATTTCTTTTGCAGGCGATGAGAGAACTGAAATTGTGGTTGGAATTGAGGGCTTTTTAACGGGAGACAGGATCGTTACTGATGGTAAAATGAGAGCTTTTGCACGTTTTGGTGGTTTTGAAGATTATGAGTCTGTAATTGATGTTTCAGACAAGGCTGCACCGGTAATCATTTCTGCAATTTTATCTCCTTCAGGGGAAACAGAAAACATTATCGATACGCTTATTGTAGAGTTTTCGGAACCTGCAGTAATTAATTCCAAGGAGCCGTTTGAGTTGTATAGTGATGATTTGTCGAAAAATTATTCATTTGTAATTGGGAACTTCAGCAATGTGAATAACAAAACAGTCAAATTTTATGTTTCAGAATTTGTAGGAATTGAATTTCCAAGTAACAGGGATTCAATAAGGATAAATCCACAAGCTGGTATTTCTGATATGATTGGAAACAGTCAGGATAATCCGATTAATCGCCGGGTTCTTATGGATGTAAAACCACTTCCTGTTACGGTAAAACTTGAAGGCGGTCCGAATCCTTTTATTGTAAATCAGTCCCTGATTAATAATAAAGTTGAACTTCCTGCTCAAATAGCAGGCAAGCTGTTTGGGTATCTCCTTAAAGTAATTCCAATATCAAGGGTAAACACAAAGCAGGAAATCTCGGGTGAGGTAAAAATCTATGATGCTTTGGGTAATTATGTTTATGGAAAAGAGCTGATTGCCTCTAAAAACCAGAACTCTTCTGTAAAATACTTTCATTGGGAAGGAACAAACCAAAAAGGTCGGTATGTAGGAAGCGGTACGTATCTTGCGATAGTCAGGGTAAAAAACAGTACGGGAATGGAAATAAAAGAAAGAATCTTTATTGGTGTAAAAAGGTAGCTATGAATTCAGAAAACGAATATATATTATGAAGTATTCCGGTAATATAAATGGGTTTTCCTGCTCGGGAGGCACATGAAATTGCTTCATTATATAATAATTTCGCTGATACTTTATGGATCGGCTCTTTTTGCAGATTCTGTAAATAATGTGATTTTTGCAGACACAAAAGCAGATCATAAAAGTAACGAAAT
>JAAYEB010000452.1 GCA_012728995.1 Fibrobacter sp.
AATATCCTGAACTATTCCGATAGATCCAATAACGACACCAGCATCATTAAAGACAGGTTTGCCGCTCCCCCTTACGAATCTTAGATCTCCATCCGGACGAATAATCCTGGAATTCTGAGGATTCATCTGTTTACCATTATTGGTCCCGTCAATCCAGTCCTTCATCGATTTTCTGTCGTCGGGGTGAATTAATTGTAAAAGTATATCGGCATCTGGTTTTATATCTTTCGAAACACCAAATATTCTGTACATCCCATCAGACCACTTCAACCAGGGAGGATGCATACTACAGGATTCCCAGAATCCGATATGTGCCATACGCTGTATCTGATCGAAAAGATACTTTTCATGTGTTGTCTCTCTTCTTTCTGATTTATCATACATGCTCTTTTTCAATTTTAAAAGCAGGAACACCCTTACCTTCAACTCTGTTTCTGTTATTGGTGCCAGAATAAACTCATTAGTTATTGTTCCATACTGATCACAAACAATACAAAGATCATTTTTCTCTGCTACAACTAAAACCGGGAAAAATAAAGAATGATTTTTTGTTTTTTTGACAAGTAATTTGCCGTATCTGTCCAGATAGAACAGATCAGCTATGCACAAATCAAATAATTCAGAATCAGTATCCAATTGTTCTTGTACAACTATTTCATAATACTGATTCAATATCTGCTCTATCTGTAAACGGATATGTATATCTTTGACAAGGATCAATATTTTTTTCATTTTATTTTATAATAATAAACACTCACTACTTATTAATTCAGTTCTATCCTGAAACTGTTAAAAAGCGATTTGTTTTCCAAACAGCTTAAACTGATTGGCAACTAAATCCCCCTTCATCTGAAGATCCATCTTCAAACCGATATAAACTCAAAGCCACAAAAATCAGAAACGCTCCAGAAATTGTTACTATTTTTGCTAAATATCTTTATTTCATGCAAGATTTGTACCTGTTCCATAAACCGGGTTATTTAATGAAATCCGGTTAATGCGAACTTGATATCGCTTTTTATCAATGAATCTATAAAACTAATCTTTACAAAGTTTTTTGAGTTATATTACTACCTTTAATCAGTCGATTCCTTTACTCAATCTGCTTCGCGTACAGAGGCATAAAGAATCATATCCAGAACGTTTAATATTCATTCGTGAACGATTACGACAACGATTACGATTACGACAACGATTACGATTACGACAACGACAACGACAACGATTACGACAACGACAACGACAACGATTACGATTACGACAACGACAACGACAACGATTACGACAACGACAACGACAACGATTACGACAACGACAACGATTGTAGTTTTTTTTCTTCATTTACCATTCATAATTCACAATTCACCATTATCTTATGACCTTCACAACCATAAAACCATTTCTGCGGTAGTGCAGCTCTCGCACTCATTCCCGCACTGCGGGACAAGCTGTAAATAAATCGCCTCCATTCCGATAAAATTCATATTTACACAGTTTTTTTGGATTTTTCCGGGTAATATAGGTAAATTTCATAATACAGTTGGTTTTAATTTTTTTTGCGGTTAGTTTTCAGAAAATGATAATTTTACAATACTCTCTTTTCTTTTCATTTTTAATTTCCATCTCATTATACGCAGACAAGATCAGTATAAGCGGAACAGTAGAGCATGGTGAATCGGGAAATCCAGTAGTAAATGCTGATGTTTATCTGTATTTCAGAAGTCACCTTAAAACAAGAACTGATTTGCAAGGAAAATTCGAACTTGCCGGAGAATTAACCTCCAGCATCTCCGAACCCAAAAAGGATAAAATCCCGGCAATTTCCATAAACAATAATTCTGTTAATTTGATCCTGACATCACCGGCTAGAGTAAATGTATCAGTTTTCAATATTTCCGGTAAAAAGGTTTACCATACCGATGCTTGTTTTAACGGAGCCGGAGTAAAAAAAATCCTTCTGCCCATGGATAAACTGGTGATTGGAGTGTATATAATTTCTGTTAAGCACTCTCTGAACAGGGCCATTTTCCGATATATCCATTCTGAAAATAGTTACCAGGGAATATCAGAAATCTCCAATAAAAATTGTTCAACAAAAAAAGCGTGCATTTCTTCAAATATTTATAGCGAAGAATTTTCTGATATTCTTGTCGCAGTTTCAGATACGACTCAAAAAGCCCGAATTCCTTTAGTCACTTTTAAACAAAGTGATATTAAAATAAAGCTCATGCCGCCAGGGGTGAGTAACTCCACCCCTGGCGTTCCTCTTTTTGCCGATAATGGCACTTATGGAGATGTAACCACTTATGGCTCGCCAGATAACCCGGAGTATTCTGAAGGAGGGGCATGTAATTACGGTTCCACAGGGATTCTTTATTATGCTGCAATAAATGTTCATCAGATCCCCGGCGATTTTAAAGGTGACTGGGAAAACGGACGTGCTTGCGGCCGCTGCGCCAAGGTAAGTGTACGTGCCAGGGATGGAAGCATACGCTCAACAATAGTACGCATTACGGATAAATGTCCTGATGATAATTGCGGTATTGATCTTGGGGGTGCTCCTGCCAAAATAATCATGGACAATCAGATCGGGCGGTACAGCGGAGAATGGGAATGGGTAAGCTGTGAAAATGCACAAGGTGTTTCTGATGGTCCGCCTGCTCTTCATATAAAAGAAGGCAGCAATGAGTGGTGGTCTCTGGTACAGGTAAGAAACGGTCCGGGAGGAATTAACCAGATTCGTGTGCGAAAAGTTGAAACTACAGAATGGGACACTCTTTCAATAGCAACCGAAGCTGAAAATTTTTACAAGCTCCCCCCCCAGCTTCTTCAGGATAATGAAAACTGGGAAATAGAAACAATATGGGATACTGGTTCAAGGGGTTCCCTAATTATAGCCGGAAATAAAATGGCCATAGAAAATGCATCTTATGAATTAGAATTTTCTGATGATTAAATCATTGATATACTTTCACTCCGAAATACCATAATACCAGCCAATAAAGTTATTAAGGTGATTTTGTTCAGGAATCTCTTTTTTGATTTAATATACCGCAATATTTATTTAAAATGCTTCACTGATGGCTGCAGCTTAACAATGCTGATCCTGACTAAAATTTAACCATCTGTATTGGTGAGTATAAGTCCTTTGGGCAACTGTTCACCAAAAATTTCATTCTGTTCCTCTTCATCAAGAACACCGCCTTCTTTCACAAGTACAATAAAATGGTGGGGTGCATTGTTTTCTGTCATAAATTCAAGCACACTTTCCCTGGTTTTTTCATCAATATCCCTGTATCTGTCGTTTGTTTTACGGCACAATTGCATGAGTGCCAAATGAAGAGTGCTGTTTATTTCCTTACGCAAGATTAATTCTTCGGCCCACGATGAAGCTGTTTCCTGCGAAACCATTTCATTTAAAGGTCCGTATACCGGTACACGCGCTCCAAGCCGTCCCATAGCCCATACGAGAGCTTCAGAAAGCGAATCCCGTTTTTTTATTTTATCTTTTGCAAGATTACCGATCTCTTGCTTTATAGTTGATTGTAAATGCTCAAGCGACCCCAGTAAACGCCATATTTCAGCCAGTTCATGAGTTCCATACCGTATTTCCTGTTTACCTTTTCCCTTTCTTTTTTCTCTGGAAAAAACCTGTTTAACGGCAGGAATTAAAGGTTGTGCAAGTGCTCTTTGCTGCCCCGAAACTAACCCGCCAGCAATTCTTCTCCAGAAAATCCACCACTCCGACCTGCAGGCCTGATTTCTTTGATACACAATTCCTTTCTGGAACAATAACCATGTCTGTTTTACTCTCCAGTCGTCAACTGCATATCCGTACCCCGGTCTCAGTGAGAACCCCAGAAAATTCAGCCATCGCGCTTCATGAACCGGTCCAATTTTACGCCCGTGTTCAACGTCCATAAGCACTTCCCAGAATGTCCGCAGAAGTGATGGAGGCCAACTGTTCCTATCAGTTGCGGTTA
>JAAYEB010000453.1 GCA_012728995.1 Fibrobacter sp.
GTGATATGCCTGTTAAATTGAATATGCTTACCGCTGTGCATCTTTCTTTGGTGGAGCCAGCGGCGGATATGCATCCCATTTCAGAGTTGCTGTGACTTCATCGTCTAATGATATTGGACCGATCGACCCCGATTGAATAACATAATCTTCATCCATCTGCAAGTCATCTTTTACCCTGAATGTCCCAAATTTGACAACATCTATGTCAGTCGCAATATCATTCAAGTTGACCAGTTCCTCAATGGGTGTAATTGTTATTGCAAAGGGTTGCGTCCCTCCGCTTGATGAGGTAGCAATAGATGCTTCTCTTGACATAGCAAACAGATACCAGGCAAGCTTGCCAGGAATTTCAGGATCATAATGAGCCCACACTGAAGCACTATTATTTCCATATGTACCATCATATGCGGTCGGTATAGTACCAGATCCACTGTAGGTAACCGTTTCATCATCTTCAACATAAGAACCCCATGCTCTGTGCGTAATTGTTGATGCACTGCTTAAAAGCAAATCGACGGGTTCAGCTTCAGGGGATTCTTCAGGTTTACTCCGTGCCTCATGAATATCACCTCTTAAGTATGCAGTGATTTTCATCTCCTGATATGCTGATCCCCGATACGTAACAGTCCAGGTTATCTGAATCGGCCACTGCGTCAGCTGTACAATATTACTTGGATGATTATTTACCAATACCTGCACGTCTCCATAATCTCCAGGTTCCAGCTCTGCAGTAATTTCCATTTGACTGAATGATCTGATGGTACGCTTCTGACCCTGTATATTAACCACAACATCTGTACGGTCGGTACCAAAAGCTACTTTAATTGTCAAAAGATTATTCTCATCATCAATTTCCAGTCGTTCGATAGTTGGAGTAAACATTCCAAATGTATTCGAGGAATTGCCTGTGAAAAACATGAACTGCGCACCTTTGTAAGGATCAATTGTAAGATCGTTTTCCTGCATTGCGGTCAGTACAGCGCCGCGGGGAAATGGTCGTTGCGGAGGATTACATTTGTAATCGTTATACCAATTGGCTCCCAGCATCCGGTCGAAGAAAAAGAACGTCGATCTTTGGGCAAAATTACCATCTACCGATTCGGTCCAGCCACTGATAACCGATGCTCCAGCAGCAATAATTGAAGAGCGCATCGATGCTGCACACATCTGCCCGCTATGACATGCCACCAGTGACACATAACCGTTTGCGTTGACATTCCAGTATTTTTGAACGAATGCCGGCGTAATCGCATAAACCCAGCAGTTAACAGCATCTTCGAAAAGCCCTCCCCAGGTTGGAATTTTATCCCAGGCAATATTCATCAGCACGACTCTTCGGTCTGCGTAATCACCTTGGAATCCGGTACGGTACTGGTCTTTTTTCTTTTGATAATTGAGAGCTGACAGAATTCAGCCAATACGGTAATTGGTACTGAAAACACCGAAACTAAAAGCAATTGTGTACAAGCCGGGAAGTGTAACCCGTATGTTTCTGGGCATAGCCGCATCAGCCATAATCTCGAATATCGCCAGTTGGCCGACACTGGTTACACCATTTTCTATACATTCTTTTCTGGTGTGTGCTTTTACTGGCACTTTTTTTTGGATGGTAACAACAACCATAACTACAATAACTGCATGTGGGGCCATATCATGATAATTAAAACAGGATGCCTCTGTTACATCCTGTTTTTTATTGAAATCAGTTCAAAATAACAGTTTTTTGTTCTTTTCTTCCTGCATACTCAATATGGACAACAAATAATCCGGCAGCATTCCATGGAACTGTGATTGTACGAAAACAGGGTCCATCACCAATGAGAGACCCAAGAAGTTTTCCCTGAATAGAGAACAGATTCAATCTGTAAGAACCATTACAAGAAATATCCAGATAGAGTTTGCCATATTTACAATTTACAGTAAACTGTGTTTTGTGAGATTGAATAGCCTTATATTTACCAGCTCGGGTAATCGGTAGAGGTGAAGGTATTTTAACGGAATCAAGAATCCCGACAGATCTGCCCGAATTGTCAAAAGATTCCAGATACAAATTTATGGCTCCTGGTAATATTTGATATTTTTTTGTCAGTACAAGAGAATCGATTGGTGAAACCGTTATCGAATCTGCAATACCGATCTGACCCCCTGATGAATCCGTAAAAACTGCCCTTACAATACCAGGATAGAACAGGCCAAAATTACCAGTTAAATTCAGAGTATCCTCAGTTTGTTCGGCTGCAAGATGTTTTGTTATAAGACCAGCACTATTTACCGAAAGAATCGGTCCGCTAGAACGGGTTGCATACCAGTTTTCTTCAAGTTTTACCGAATCATTTGGAGAAAGTTGTTCAAGCGGCCCCAGAACTTCGACTTCAACCAGATCATAATCCTGATATGTATAAACCTGAACGGATGCACCACTGTCAGGGTATGTTTTATTCTCCTGGTAGGTAAATGTTTTTACATAAGCATAGCCGTTTGTTCTGTCAACGAAACCAATCCATCCGGCTTTACAGTCTGCGCCAATTTTACCGACTTTTTTCAGATACTGAACACCCATTATATTTCCTTGTGCAACATCCGGTTTCCATTGTGTTGCATCGGTACCTTCATGAATATATTGTACGTATCCCTTTGCGCCGCCCAGGTTACTTGATGGATTCCGCTCGAAATAAATCCAGTAATCAGAACCTGCCTTACATCCGCTCTGAGTGATATCCCATATACCATGTTCCACTGTTTGTGTGCCTTTATTGAGCATGGTCATATCAACTTTTACCCGTGTTGATGCCTTATACAGAGTAATAGTCCTTTTAAACTGTAATCCTTTATGAGTTGCATATTTTGGATCATTGCTGTCTTCTATCCGGCTTTCAAGATAAATTACAACTGAATCTGTACTGTTAACCAGTTCTGTACAGGTATAGGGATTGAAATCAAGATTGGGTGGAGAGGGCCAGACAAAATCGGATTGCGGAGAGGGAAGAACCCTGAATCCTCCAACAAGGTCATTTCCTGAAGAAGGGACCTGATTGCCATTATGAACATAAATCGATTGATGAGATCCCAGGTCATACTGCATGACCCTGCCGCCAAGTTCAGGAACAATTGCAACAGTTACAATATCATTTTTTACAACATAAGCCGTGCCCCATCCTGATGTCCAGCCGTTATGACCTGTCTTTTTTTCAAGCACTACATCATAGGATTGTGCAATAATAAGACTGCAAATAAATGGAGCTATCAGTGATGTTTTGATTAATGATGACATAGGGTTCTCCTGTATAATGATGATTCTGGATTCCAGATATCTGATTGTTTATTAATATATATAAAATCTGAAAGATATAATCAAAGAAAGTTATGTTAACATGATTTGCATTATAGCTTTGTATGAAAGGTCCAGATTCGGAGAAAAAACAAACCTGATCCTGATGACTTATTGACAATTTATGCTGTGTACAGACCTGGTTGAAAGCAGATGATTGTTTTAACAAATAATACAATTTGTCGAACGCACAAATATTCATTTTAAACTGTTAAAACAATCGGAAGAGAAACAATTCAGGTAAGATATTAATTACGATTATTTGAGTCAGAACCGGTTTAACAACTATGCGTCCTGCAGATGCAGGACGCATAAAACTGAAATTACCCTGCAGTAATCTCTTTGTGGTATGTCTGAAGAGATTTCACGGTTGCAGCTTTTTTCTGCCACTCGGATATACCCAGAGCTGTAGCTTTTGCTGCAGCAAGTGTTGTTATATATGGAACCTTATACTTGACAGCAGCCTTTCGTATATAGGAATCATCATACTGACTGAGTTTTCCTACTGGTGTATTGATAACCAGATTTATTTCCCTGTTCATGATTTTGTCAAGAATATTGGGTCGCCCCTCAATAAGTTTTTTAATAAATTCTGATTCGATACCATTTTCCTTAAGAAAAATATGTGTACCTTCAGTGGCAAGAATTTTCATTCCAAGATTCCTGAACTCCTGGGCTACCTCAAGTACAGCCGGTCGTTCTCTTCTGGAAACACTGATAAGTACAGCACCATTGATAGGCAAATCCTGCTTTGCTGCTTCCTGAGCCTTGAAAAAGGCAAGCCCAAAGCTGTCTGCTATACCAAGGACTTCTCCTGTTGAACGCATTTCCGGTCCAAGAAGAGGATCGACTTCAGATATCTTGTCAAAGGGAAAAATGGATTCTTTTACACCAAAATGGTTTATTGTTCTTTTAACAACATCTATTTCAGAGAGTTTTTTACCAAGCATCAGTCTGGTTGCAATCGAAGCCATTTGAATATTGCAGACTTTTGATACAAGTGGCACGGTTCTTGATGCACGCGGATTGGCTTCAAGCACATACACCGTATCTTTTTCAATTGCATACTGAATATTCATCAATCCGACAACTTTTAGTTCGCAGGCAATTTTACGGGTGTATTCACTGATTGTATCAATATGTTTTTGTGGTATGCTTACAGGAGGAATCACGCATGCAGAATCACCCGAATGAATTCCAGCCAGTTCAATATGTTCCATAACTGCCGGTACAAATGCATCACAGCCATCACAAAGCGCATCCGCTTCACATTCAAGGGCATTCAGCAGAAAACGATCTATTAGAATCGGCTTTTCCGGAGTAACTTCAACAGCTTTTGAAACATATTCACGGAGCATCTCTTCATCATAAACCACTTCCATTCCTCGGCCGCCAAGAACAAATGAAGGTCTTACCATTACAGGGTATCCGATTTTTTCTGCAATCACCAAAGCATCTTCAAGTGTACCAGCCATATCAGATTCCGGCATAGGTATATTCAACCTCTCCATCACCTGTCTGAACTGATCCCTGTCTTCCGCAAGATCTATTGTATTTACGCTTGTGCCTAAAATCCTGACACCTGCCTCTGCGAGTTCTGCTGCAATGTTTAGAGGCGTTTGACCTCCGAACTGTACTATGACTCCATACGGTTTCTCTTTTTCGTAAATACTCAGGACATCCTCAACAGTGAGAGGTTCAAAGTACAGTTTATCGGAAGTATCATAATCTGTCGAAACTGTTTCAGGGTTGCAGTTAACCATAATCGTTTCGACCCTTTCATCACGCAACGCAAAAGCAGCATGAACACAACAGTAATCGAATTCAATTCCCTGGCCTATTCTATTGGGCCCGCCTCCCAGAATCATTACTTTTTTACGGTTACTGACAGTAAGGGTATCTTCAGCATTATAACTTGAATAATAATAAGATGCCTCTTCTACGCCACTAACAGGGACAGCATGCCACCCTTGAACAATTCCGATGTTTTTTCGTCGAGTACTTAGAGAATTTTCGGGTACAGAAAGCAGTTTTGAGAGATATCTGTCGGAAAAACCATCTTTTTTTGCCTTAATAAGAAGCTGATCTGGAATTTCGCTGTTTTTATACTTGAGTATCTCCTCTTCAATTTGTACCAGCTCTTTCATCTGTGTAATAAACCATTTTTTGATATGAGTGATTTTATGCAAATCTTCCACTGATGCGCCTTTGCGCAGTGCTTCATACATGATAAAATGGCATTCACTTGATGGATTTTTAAGCAGGTTCAGAAGATCATCAAGAGAACGGGAGTTATAATCCTTTGCAAAACCCAATCCGTATCGCCCGATTTCAAGTGAACGGATTGCTTTTTGAAAAGCTTCTTTATAATTTTTGCCGATGCTCATTACTTCACCGACTGCTTTCATCTGAGTCCCAAGCCTGTCCTGGGAACCCTTGAATTTCTCAAAAGCCCATCGTGCGAATTTAACAACGACATAGTCGCCAGATGGTTCATACAGATCCAGGGTACCTTTACGCCAGTAAGGGATTTCTTTAAGTGTCAATCCTGCTGCCAGTTTGGCCGAAATAAGAGCTATGGGGAAACCGGTAGCTTTTGATGCAAGGGCAGAGGATCTTGATGTACGTGGATTTATTTCGATAATAACAATACGGCCACTTTCTGGATTGTGAGCAAATTGCACATTTGTTCCACCTATAACCCCAATAGCTTCAACAATAGAGTATGCCCACTTTTGAAGTTTCTCCTGGACCTCACGACTTATTGTAAGCATTGGTGCAGTGCAAAAAGAATCTCCGGTGTGTACTCCCATAGGATCGACGTTTTCGATAAAACAGACAGTGATCATTTTGTTATCTGCATCCCTGACCACTTCCAGCTCAAGTTCTTCCCATCCAACAACAGCTTCTTCAACAAGGATCTGATTTATCAGGCTTTGGTCCAGTCCGCGGCCGGCAATTATCTGAAGTTCTTCGATATTATAGGCAATTCCACCACCCGATCCACCCATGGTATAAGCCGGACGGATTACAACAGGATAACCTATTTCACGTGCAATATTTTCAGCTTCCTCAAGTGAAAAGGCGAGTTTGCTTTTTGGCATATCAATTCCCAGTTTATTCATGGTCTCTTTGAATGCCTTGCGATCTTCTCCCCTTTCAATAGCTTCAATGTTTACCCCAATAACCTCTACATTATATTTTTCCAATACACCTGCTTTGGACAGTTCCTGTGAAAGATTAAGTCCTGATTGACCTCCAAGATTAGGCAAAAGCGCATCAGGACGTTCTTTTTCAATGATTTTGGTCACTGTTTTGAGATTTAACGGTTCTATGTAGGTTACATCAGCAGTCGTGGGATCTGTCATAATCGTAGCTGGATTTGAGTTAACAAGCACTATTTCATAGCCAAGACTTTTAAGAGCTTTGCATGCCTGGGTTCCGGAATAATCAAATTCACAGGCCTGCCCAATAACAATCGGACCGGAACCTATAATCATTATTTTCTTGATATCATTACGTCTTGGCATTGAACAGCTCTCCTTCCAGGAAAATTACTGTAATTTATAAAAAAAAAGGGCTGTTAAAACAGCCCTGTCAAAAAAATCGAATATAAAAAAAAGCGGATTGAAAGTGTTGTAATCCGTTTGAAAATGAACTTTATCCGGTAATTTTGTATATCTGAATGTATCTGAGTAATCTTTCATTTCACGTTGAAAAATAATTTGAAGCATGCCTCTTATTCAATACTCGGTTTGTTAAAGTGTCGATCCTTTGCAGGATAATGGTTCCAGCCGGTTATTTTTACCTGAAAAGTAATAATATCCCCTTCATCAGTGTCCGCTCACTTCGATAAAAATCAATAAATATCCTGAAATGAGCTGATAAGTGTGGTTTCATGTTAATGCTTAAGAATTAAATAATATTGAACTGTTCCATTTTATAATTGGTTTCCAGCTGTTTGATATCCACCCGATATCAAGATATTGCGAAAATTTAATTCTTTTAAGATATAAATCATGAGAAATACACAAGCCAGTTCGCTGGATAATAAAATTACCGGTTGCTTTGCTTTCATTAAGTTCGGGTAATTCGACCTCTTTATTTTTTGGTTTTTTATATAAATTTTCCTGCATATATATCGAAGGACCTATATGGAAACCAGCAGGAAATTGGTATAGAGTTCGTAATAACAGAACAAAACCAACATTATCATTTTGCGTATAAGCGTTTAGAATTGCAAAAAGTTTTTTGATGTATGGTTCAGGGTCACTTTCCAGAATCTTTTTTGCATAACCGGTGGTATCAGTGACAAGGAATGCCTGTTTGATAACTAAATTGAATAATCCCTCAAATTTCCATGGAGAACCACTATCTTTTCTGTAATCTACCTGCATCTGCATCAGTATTCCCCCACCAATCAGTTTTTCATCATAAATTCTGGCTGATAACCCGAGGTCAACAAAGAAATGATTGTCTGCCTGGTCCAGCTTATGGCCAAAAAGATTCGCACCTATATATAGAAACGGGCTCTGGAAAGTATTAATTCCGAGAAATCCCGACTTGATAGTTTTAAAAAAATCTGCAGAATAAAACCCAACCCTGAAGCCCCGTGTTTTTAATCCTATATCAATGCTTTTTTTATGCGGGTGTTTCAGGTATAAGCAATATTTGTTTTTATTCGCTTCAACACTGTAGTATATATGTTGCTGAGCGGTATTTCCGAAAGAATCACTTGCCGTAAAAAGAAATGTGAATAAACCGCAACTGTCTGCAGGAAGTTGAAATGGAGTTCCATTCATGATTACAGTTTTGTTTTTATTTGCATCAGTAATAATTATATTCAGCGAGTCATTTCCATTATCAAAAACAACAGGGGTATAGAACGCTTTCTGGTTAAGCTGGAATGAATTTGATGTAAGTGAGCTGACAAAAACAGGCGGTGTTTTTTCTTTCACAAAAAGGTTTTTCGTAATATCTACTGTTAATGTGTCGCATACAAATGTAAAGGTGAGTTTGTGGATACCACTGTTTAGTGGACAGATTATCAGACATTTACCATCATAATTTTCATTTTCTGAAAATCTTGTCAAATTGTCCCCTTTGACATTTACCAATTCAAGTTTTTTACCCTGAAATCCACTTCCTGTAAACATTTCTTCCGGCCAGATATACTTTTGGCCCTGAACGAGTGTGTCGACAGGCAGTTTCA
>JAAYEB010000454.1 GCA_012728995.1 Fibrobacter sp.
AATTGGATGATATCAATATATAAGAAATCCCAGCTTCTTCCCCCTTAACAACTTAACAAGGGGGCACCGTATTGTTAATTAAGAAATCTGAGTATTCCGCCCTTACAGGGCCAGGGGATCGTTGTTTCACTTTTATCACAGGCCTGCAGCCCGCCCGCTCGAAAACATTTTTTATCCTCGCTCAATAAGTAAACGAAGATAGCGGGACTCGAACAGTAAAAGCCGCTTTTCTTATGTGCAGGTGCTGCTCAACACAACGGCCGCGGAACTTCTCTATTTTCTTAATCCACTGAAGTGGATATCGATTAAGAAAATTACAAATAACAACAGGAAAATGTCTGAACCGCTGATTTACCTGATTTGGATGATTAAAACCATGATTGATTTTTTTGATTATTTTCCTGTCTTTCTTTAAACAGGAATTATTCACAGTTTTCCACACGCCCCCAAACCGAAAGTTACAGAGCTGCAATAAACTGCCGCGGGGGTCGTGTGCGCTTGGCGAGCATGATGATCTATATTCCAAATTAAAAGGGCCCATATGTCCCGTTCGCGAGTACCTGTCCCGATTGCAGGAAAAACAGAAGCCTTTAGCCCAATATCATTTTTATGAAATACTAAATAAAGTGCGCTCTGCCTGATCAAAATATTTAATTATTATACATGTGTTGAGTAGCTGCTCAACAATTTATAAAATATGTGTGCTCATTGGCTGTTCTTTGCAGTAAATTAATAGAAAGGATCAGACCGGATTGAATTTGTTGATATTATATAAGGGGGGTTACGGTATGAACCTGTCAAAAAAGATATTCTGGACCACAGCCTTTTCGATTTTTCTTATACAGGCTTTTGTTAATGCGCAAGATGAACCTTACCGCTGGCCACAATATAACCCCTCTTTTGAATATGATTTCAGAGATGAATACCCCGACATTTCAATGCCCACCCGCGATCTGGATGATTGCCCGGGAGTTGTTGGAACTCAATCTTCGGGCTGGTGGACTTTCAAATGGGGCGCAAATAAAAATTCTCTTGTAACTGAAGCTGCAATTACACCGATGCTCGAAAGGCTCAATACCGATTTTGCTTATTTCCGCGATACCATGGGCTGGCCGCCCGACAAACGGGTTCAGGATGGATACCGGAGTGCTGTTTACCTTTATGGTTCCGGTCTCTGTACAGATAATGCATCAAATACCGATCTGGGAGGATGGCAAAGCAGTGTAGGCGGTTATCCGATAATTCTGGCATCATATTATCCGGTTTACAGTTTTGACCCCTCTTGTACTTATAATGACAGAGAAAGTCAGATGGGAGCGATGGTTCATGAAGGGATACATTGTGTTCTTGCAAGTCTTCCGGGATGCAGAAAAGCAGCATGGTTCCATGAGGGTGGCAATACCTGGCTTCAACAACAGGCTGATGCTCAAAGAAGCGGCAATTTCAGCACCATGGGGTTTTTGAACGGAGCAGCTCTTATTGCACCTTTTATGCCCATAGAATGTTACAGCGGCTGGCTTCAGGACGGCAGTTTTGGCGGCCCGTCAGCAGAGGGAGTCGACATGTACGAGGGCAGCCAGCAGATCTGTACCTGGCGTACATTTCTTGGAGGAACTCAGTATGGAAATCTCTTTCCCACTTTTCTTGGTGAATGGATAGGGCTGGGAAGCGTGGCCTGGATCTGGAGAAACTGTCCGGGACGGGTTCTGGAAGGAATCGCAGCGGAAATTGGAGAAGACCAGATACGCCGTCTCATAATGGAGTACAGGGCAAAATTGGCTTTGATCGATATGAAACAATGGTCGGAAGCCTGCAGACGACTGCTCAATGATAATTTTGGAAGATCTCTGGGAGTGGAATGGGAACCACACTGGATAAACTGTGAACAATGGAAAGCAACTCCTTATGTAAAAACCACCAGCGACGGAAACGGCGTATTGACTCCTGAACAACGTACCACCCCGGGATGGACCGGAGCCAACCAGATTCCACTGGAAGTGTCGGGGAATATGGTGAGTGTGGATTTCCAGCCAACAGGAGAGAACATGTCATGCCAGCTTTGTTACAGGGCTGATGACGGTACCCCGGTTTACAGTGCACCAGTAACAGAAGGAATCTGTAGTTTGCGGCTGAATAAAACTCCTGTCAATGTTGTAATAGCTGTTATCTGTAATACAGACTATATCTATGAAGGAGACAAGACCCGTAAAGCACATTATGATTACCGTCTTAAGCTGGGTGAAGGAGTTGTCGGGGCCGCAGATATAAACACAAGATGGTATAGAGACTGGGATCTGCCGATATCTGATGATCCGGTATCAGGTTATGGCGCCAAAGTGCAGGGAGTGGAAAATTTTGAGATCTCTTTACAAAACAATCAATCTGGTATTTACAATTTGATATCATCATTACCGGTTTCGGTAAGTGTCTTTAATCCGCTTGGGAAATTGGTAAAGATTCCTGCAACCAGCATTAAGGAAGATTTTAATTATAAAACGAGACTGGATTTTTCCAGATCGGCAACCTCAAGAGGATTTTATATTTTAAGGTTTTCTACACATAATAGAGATATGATAAAGACTATCAATTTGACAAAATAGTATCCGGATTTGCCGGATCCTGGAATACATCAGGCCGATCAGGATTATTTGTTGTATAGGTTACTGTAATCAGGCGATACAAAGCATGAAATATCAATCGTAAGGGTTATGAATACCAAACGTGGCGAACCAGTTATAGGTTACCCATTTTTTGTCCGGTTTTACAGTGATCTCCACAGGATAATTTTCAATTGTATCACCTATAGCCTGAACTGCTTTAATGATTATTTTTTTCTTTTTACCATAAAAAATATAATCACATCGCTTATCAATAAAGATGCGTGCCGCATAAACGGCAGTACCGGATGCGGTCAGTTGTTGTACAAGAACATCTTCTACCTTTTCAAGAATCTCCCGTTCCTGTTCCCGGGGCATACCATTCTCTTTTGGGTTTTTGATTTGAACACCTGCGGCGATCTGAAAGTTATAACACGATTTTCCGGCTATCTTTTTAAGTGATTTATTGATTCTGATTTTGATTAGATTATCCGCATATTTTCCCATGCGGTTTTCCCAGTGTGCTTGATTGAGTGGTGGTGTATAACAGGATTTTTCATCTTTACCGCAACCTGAAAAAATAAAAAGCATGAACAAGAGTGTAAAATTAATTGCATATGTCAAAATATATTCTTTCGTTAGATTTTATTTAATTATTAATATATATTTTTTCATATGTATATGCTCCGGATAAAATACCGGCAGGAAATCCTGTAAGCATACTGATAATCACAAGTATAGCAGGTTTTATTGGATAGAGGCCAAGATTAACTGTCTGAAACAGAATCAATATCGAAATACTTGAAGGAATAGTTATACTGATCACCAAAGGTTTTACAGGTGAAGGGTACAGAGAACGCAAAGTAATATAAAGACTCATAACAGCAAGCATCTCACATGAAAAAAGCAAAAAATTAACAGCATGAAAACGGGTTCCTAAACTGATATTTAGCATCTCTTCAAAAAAAGGCAGAAAAGATAAACCGATTATTTTATTGCTTGTATACTCGACCCCGGCATCAATAAGCATAAATACAAGGGTGGATACAATTGTTGTCTGAATCAGTAAGCCGGGTTTGATTTTCATATTATTTTCAACTTGCTCCCTGTTACGGAAAAAGTAAACCCTGGCAGATCATTTAATTTACAGGGAAACCCGGTTTCTTTGGAAAGAATATGAAGTTTTTTTTCATTTCTTCCGGCCAGTATCAATTTTAAACCTGACTTTTTGGCCTCACGGGCTATAAGAGAGCCGCTGTATCCGGTTGCACCGTATAGAATTATATTTTCTTTCATAACAACTCAGGCATCCTTTTCTACTATTGTAATGGTTTTGATATAGCTGTGTATCATTTTAAACGCCTGATTAAAAGTAAATGTTACAGAAATTTCAGGTTTCTGTGCATATTTGTTTGTTATCCTGGTATAATGTATTGTTTTGTAGTTTGGAATGTTTTGAACATGATAATCAAAAAAGAAATTGGAAGATGAAAATAAATTATTATACTGTTAATTTAATGGAGGTGATTAATTTACAGCTTGTCCCGCAGTGCGGGAATGAGCTGCATAGCACACTACTGCAGAAAGGGGTTTTTTGAGTGTGGAGGCCATAATACAATGGTGAATGGTGAATGCAGAGCAATCTAAAATTAATTCATAATTATTAGGTGTCAATGTAAGTAAAAAAGACTCGAGTAGTGAAATCGTTACTATTTGGGTTCAAATTGAATACATAAAAAATGCAGATCAAATAATATCGATCTGATTCACCAGGTTTGTTATATGCTTTGGGAAACCTTTATACTCATCGTGCATATTACAAATCAATATTTGCTGCCATTTTTGTCATTATAATTTGACAACTTTGCTTAACCATAATATATTATCATGAATTTATGTGAATACATCGAATAAGGGAAACAGATATGAAATCCATTGCTATTATTGGCGCGGGGGTGGGCGGACTTGTTACCGGCAACCTTTTGGCGCGCAAAGGTTACAAAGTCACAATTTTCGAATCCCATATTAATCCTGGAGGTTATACAGCCGGTTTCCGCCGCAATGGATTCTATTTTGAAGCCGGTACCATCTCTTTTGAAGCATCATTCCGGGTGTTCAAAATGCTCAAGGATATTGGTGTGTATGACAAGCTCACCTTCAAAAATCACCAATACCGTTTTATCTCAAAGGATTATGATTACACTCCACGTACTTACGATGAATTCAAAAATGGACTCATGAATGCCTATCCAAAGCAAATTAATACTCTCAAAAAATATTTCAGGGAAGTGGATGCGCTCTATCGTCCAATGGCGGCATACATGTCCGGTACGAAAATTGGTAAATATAAAGCTATAGCCGGATTGGCTCTCTTGTATTTCAAATATCGCACGCAAACCATAACAGAGTTTACATCGAAATATTTTGAAAAGGGAACTCAGCTTTTCCGTACACTATCCAATCTGGGTTACCCTGAAATGTCGGTACTATTTATAGGTGGTGCACTTTATTCCCTGTTCGAGGATTACTGGACAGTCAAAGAGGGATTCCAGGCGTTTGCGGATATACTGGCAGAAAAGTTTAAACAGAATAACGGTACACTGCGGCTCAATTGCCCGGTTGAGAAGATTATTGTCAAAAACGGTA
The DNA here is from genome assembly GCA_012728995.1 of Fibrobacter sp. GTDB lineage: Bacteria > Fibrobacterota > Chitinivibrionia > Chitinivibrionales > Chitinispirillaceae > JAAYEB01. The sequence goes on from JAAYEB010000454.1 coordinate 5,244, forward strand.
CTGCAGTTGGTGTACAATGCAAAGGTGAGCAGATCGCGGCTGATAAAGTCATTGCTGCCTGCGATTACAAACAAACCTTTCTTTCGCTCCTGGAATCTGGTACAGTATCCGAATCAATGCTTGAGAAAATTCGTAACACTGCGGTTTCGGAAGGTGTTTGTTCCATTTATCTTGGTCTTTCGCTGTCAAATGAAGAACTTCTGGAACTTATGAAAGCTACTGTACTTATGTACGATGATTCGGGACATTATATTAATCTTCAGGAATCGGTTGATGATCCTGCTTATTTTGAGAAAGCATCTTTTTCGATATATGTCGTCTCGGCTAAATGTGCAACGCTTGCACCTGAAGGGAAATCGTCAGTCATGATACAGATTGTGTCGTCTTATCACTGGATGAATAACTGGTGTGGTGAAGACCGTTCACGTTATCTCGATCTGAAAAATAAGGTAATGGATACTATACTGAAACGCCTTGAAACATTGTTTCCAGGTATAAACAATGCTATTGAATTCAAGGATATGGCTACTCCGCGTACATACGAACGGTATACAAAAAACACCGATGGAGCTACATCGGCCTGGAGCTGGAATCTGAAAAACAGGTTTTATAATAAAGTAATGGGTGCCAATGTGGATACGCCAGTTAAAAATCTGTATATCGGTTCCTGTTGGGCCATTCAGATCGGGGGGCTGCCTGGTGCAATCAATGCAGCTAACGCTTGCGTAAAGAAAATCGGTTAATTAAAATCGAATCCATTTACAGATTTCAGGAAATTTGTTGTAAAGAATCAAACTACTGAGATTATTGGGTTGAAAACAGATTATGATTTGGTGGGCTGAGTTTACCGTTGTATACTGGAAAAAAATATTTACGCTCCTTTTTCAAAGGAATCATATGAATTTATTCATTAAAAAGCGAATTATGCATTTGTTGCATTGTTTTCAATACTGACCTTCTGGGTAACTGCAATTTACAGTGCAACTTTGGAAGATACTCAAAAATCGATAACTGATTCCTCCTGTTTTATCACATGGAGTTACGATGATACCGCGATGGGTCTTTACATACCTGCTTCAAGCGGCAGTAAAAAGCTTCCTGTTGTAATGTTTCTTCATAGCTGCAATAACGATCTGGTTTCCCGTGATCTCTGGATTATAAATGCATTAAATGCCATAGAACCCTGTGCTGTTTTTATTCCTACAGCTCCACCTGAAGTAAATACACAATACCCCTGTGCAGACTGGGGCGGCACCTATGATCAGGCATTACGGCCAAATATGGTAAATGCGCTTCATGAACTTGACAGCCTGGCTAACAAGCATGGTTTTGATACCTCACGTGTTTACCTGTATGGTGAATCGATGGGGGGAGAAGGTGTTTACCGTTTGCTTAGTGATTTCCCGACCCGATTTGCCGGTGGTGTGGTTGCATCCGGCTACACGGAAAATAAGGGTGCAGAAAAAATGGCTAAAACGCCTCTCTGGATTTTTCATGGTTCTGATGACAATATAGCTTCTGTTGACAATGCCAGGAATATTTATGAATCTATTAAAGGTGCGGGTGGTACACTGGTAAATTATACAGAATATGAGGGTTCTGATCATGTTTCGGCGATAAATAAAGTGCACTATGAGGATGGCGTACTGGAGTGGTTGCTTTCACAGAAACGAACAAACGCGATAGTAAAACGACACCAGAGAAATGATATTTATCGTTCATTTGATCTTGTATATTGTAAATCTGGAAATTTGCACCTTTGCGGTTCAGTCCCATTGGGAGCTGTGCTATCGCTTTTTGGACTTAATGGTGAAATGATATATCAAACTGCTATTTTCGGTTCTGTAGTTATTCTTCCAAAAGAGATCAGAAACCGGGTTACACTATGGAGCGTCGCAGATAACTCTCTTTTCGTGTCAGGAAAAATTATGCCATTTGGCAGGTAAATATCTGTTAAACCGGATATTACACAGTTGAATTAAATGGAATAATCCCGATGGAATCAGGAAATTCCACCTCAACAGCAGAAATTACATTTAATTTTGCGGGGTAGGGGAAATGGCCATCATCGAAATGCATCAAAATCCGGAGCTGAAACTGGCATCCGACTTTCTGCTCAATACATCAGAAAATATTTTTCTGACCGGAAAGGCTGGAACCGGAAAAACCACATTCCTTCAAACGCTGAGAAAAACATGCCCTAAACGGATGGTCGTTCTTTCACCTACCGGTGTTGCCGCAATTAATGCCGGAGGTGTCACTATCCATTCCTTTTTCCAAATGCCTTTTGGTCCATGGTTGCCAGATGGCAGAACATTTTCCGATGGTGATTTCAGAAAAGGTCTCAACCTGCGGTTCCATAAATTCAGTCGCGAAAAACGCAATATCATCAGAAGTCTCGATCTTATCGTCATAGATGAAATCAGTATGGTCAGAGCCGATCTTTTGGATGGAATCGATGAACTCCTGAGAAGATTTCGTGACAAAAGCAAACCGTTTGGCGGTGCTCAAATGCTGCTTATAGGAGATATTCAGCAGCTTGCCCCTGTTGTAAAAAATGATGAATGGGAGATTTTAAAAAACTATTACGATAATCCCTGGTTCTTTTCGAGTAAGGCACTTGAAGAATCGAACTACTTAACTATTGAACTCAAACGTGTCTACCGTCAAAAGGATCAGGAATTTATTGACATCTTGAACAAAATCAGGCATAGTGATAAAGATCCGGCTGTTATCGAAAAACTAAACGAAAGATATGACAGGGATGCGTACTCCGATACCCGGGGGGCAATAATACTTACGACACATAATAGTCAGGCAAAACAGATTAATGATAACAAGTTAAATAATCTTCCCGGAAAGTTTTTTACCTTTTGCGCCGCTATAGAGAAGGATTTTCCAGAGTATTATTACCCGACAGATGTCAAACTCAACCTAAAGACTGGTGCTCAGGTAATGTTTGTTAAAAATGATTCATCACCAGAGAAACGGTATTTTAATGGAAAAATCGGTGTAATTGAGTCAATCGAAGATGATATAATTACTGTAAAATGTCCCGACGATGATGCTGCTATCAGAGTTGGACCGGAGATATGGCAAAACGCAAAATATAGTCTTGATAAAGATACAAACGAAATAGTAGAGACAGTCATTGGTACCTTCCAGCAATACCCTTTAAAGACAGCCTGGGCTATAACAATTCATAAAAGCCAGGGGCTTACATTCGAGAAAGTGATTATTGATGCCGCAAATGCTTTTGCACATGGTCAGGTTTACGTAGCTTTGAGCAGATGTAAAACATTGGATGGACTGACATTGTCATCACCAATTGGTTCACGGGCACTAATCAGCAATTCGTCTGTTAACCAATTTACCAAAGGGATCGCAGATAACCAGCCGAATGAAAAAGATTTGAAAAAAGCTACGATCTTTTATCAACACTCATTAATTCTCGACCTTTTTAATTTTTTACCTCTGAAACGTAGTATAAACGGTTTTATGAATCTGATCGTGCAAAACAACATCAGGCTACCCAGTGTGCTGTTTGAATCTTTTCGGAAAAAACTGTCTGAAATGGAAACGGATATTTTTGTAATAGAAAGAAAATTCATAACCCAGATAGATTCTCTGTTCCTGCAGAATACAGATATCCAGCAAAACATCTCCCTTCAGGACCGGATCAGGAAGGCTGTGCCTTACTTTTTAGAAAAGGTTCAGTTGCACATAAATAGTTTTTTAAAATCTGCCAGCCAGATTGATTACGATAACAAGGAATCCAAAAAGGCGCTAACAGTTCGTTTGAGGCTTCTTGAAGAGGAGTTACATATAAAAATCGCAACATTACAATCTTGCAGTGATGGTTTTGCTGTAAAAAGATATCTTGAGGCACGATCAAAATCTGTAATTGAAAAACCTTTGCAAAAAAAACAACCACTTCGATCAGATGACCCGCATAATGCGAATATGGATTTCTATCAGATACTTAGATCCTGGAGAGATGAAAAAGCATCATCACTTGATTTAGCACCATACATGATTTTACCCTATAAAACATTGATGGAAATTTCTGAAAAAGTGCCAAAATCATTAGCCGGACTAAAAAAAATAAAGGGAATAGGTAAAAAGAAGCTTAAAGAATTCGGAAACGAAATAATTGAACTAACCTGTAAATTTAGCGGGATCACACCTGAAAAAGCAGATCAGATTGCAGAGGTGGAAAATGCACAACTTTTAGCAGCTAAAAGAAATACTAAAGAGATCAGTTTTGAACTTTTCAAATCAGGAAAGAGCATTCCGGAAATAGCTTCACAAAGAAATCTCACATTATCTACAATCGAAAAACATCTGTCAAATTATATTGGTACCGGTCAGATCAGTATCTCCCGGTTTCTTACAGAAGATAAAACGGCAGAAATAAAGAACTACTTTCAAACAGCAGAGACAAAAGCTCTCTCAGCGGCAAAAATCCATTTCGGAGACAGAGTAAGTTATGGTGAACTTCATATGGTGCTTGCACATATGAGATATACTGAAGATTATGTATTCGCGGAAAATGCGGATTAGATGCGATGGATTCGTCACATCCCCAGCTTAAACTTTCTCACTCATCCTTCCCATCTGCACCTCTTCTATAAATTACTACTCCCTTTTTTCTAATATGCTCTTTCAGTTTTTCATTGGTTATTACAGGGTAAGCAATAAAATCAAAAAAGAATGGAAGAAAAGTATCTTCTTCTATGTTAAACTTCATTTTTACTGCAAGCGTATGGGTTACTTGTTCGCCTTTCAATGCAATATCAACATCAGAAGCTTCCTTAAAAGTTCCTATGGCTCTGGAACCAAAAAGAACCGCTTCCTCAACTTCGGGGTACTGTTTAATAAAATCAACGATTTGCTGCAGTTGAACTTCATTTAAGCCATATATCATAGATGATTCTTTAGATCCTCATGAAGTTTTCTTATCAAAGGAAAAAAATCATTCCTGATATAGGTAACCGTTTCTTCCAAAACAGTTTCATTATAGGTATGACTGGCCAGGTTTCGTTTCTGGATCATATCCATCCATTTTTCAGCATCAGTGATCAGCTCCGCCTGAAATGCAGTACGAATTGTCTTTTTTGGGCTTAATACATCATCAAAACCCTCATGTTCAAGAAAGTCTTTAATAACTTTCCAGGATAGTTCGTAGGTGAATTCAAAAGCCTGTACCAGAGCCATCTTGATTATTTCATCTTCAGGCTCAGATTCCTGCCGTTGCAATGTCCGGCAAAAAGTCGCATAGGCATTGGTAAAATTTTGAAAGCGTTGATGCCAACGGATATCATCATTCATATATGAATCCTTTTCAGGTTCACTTTTATCTTCTTGTTAATATTGGCGACACAATGAAAGGGCCTGGTTGTCTTTTATTACAATATAATATAATGGTTATAATGTGTAGTGTTCAAGATTTAAGCTTTAGAAATCGGGAGTTTGACCGGAAAATGGATGAATTATAGGCGAACAGCTTCTCGCACCAGATAAAATTTCCTGTCAGTTACATTTTCATTGATTTTGTAGACTTGATAATATAGATTATATTTAATCTCGTCGATTTGTTGGCGATAAACCACATCCCGATTATAAATTGGAGCAGGTGCCGCCCTTGAGGTTAGCGGGTCCGCAGATTTGCAGAATATACCGTCAAGGTGTTATGTCCAAAAAGCTCCGGAGCCCGACAGGCAAAGGGATCGAAGAGAGTCACGCCAGGGAACCAACGAGTTCAGGTCTTAATAACTGGATATCCCCGGGGATTGGGATTAGTTATATTGTAAATGTGTTATTTGTATTTTTGCATTTATGATACCATAATTAAAGATACGCCCTGAGCAGTATCTTTTCATTAGTAACTATCTTCAAGACAAAATACCTCTTTCCTCACCTCCGGAATTATCCTTTAAAACAGGAAAGCATTTTATGGGAACACCTGAATTCGTCGATTGATTGCCGACAAGGCACAGCACAACTTTGAGCGGCTTCGGATTGAAGGTTATGCTGAGCTGCAAAGCATTAAATACTAACTGTATCGCTGGTACCGAATATCTACTATTGAAAAATGAAAGTGACGACAAGCTATGAGAAAACGATCTGAAAGTCCGTAATACCAGTATTTCTTGATGCAGATTGTGTCAGGAAACCATCTGATTCACATAACAATAAACAGAAGGAGATTCTGTATGGGATTCAACATCAAAAAATCCGTCGATGTAAAACTCAATGTCAGACCTGTGCTGGTTGACCTGGTACACGATTACGTGTTCGAGGGTCCATGCCGTTTTCGTAAGGGCGAACAGTTGGAACATGATTTCGATGTAAAATCATACGCCGAATTGTACAAGATGTTCGTAAAGGATGTCAGGGAAAAGCTGTCAGAAGAATACTTCACTATTCTTGAACCAAAGCATATTTCATGGAACGAGAGCTTTATCATTGAAGAAAGTCAGCTCAATGACATGGCTGAGGATATCGCAAATGTGGATGTGTTCCTCATACAGGCACCGGGCGTGGGAGATTTCGTGATCGAATTCGCCTTGAAATTCAAAAAGCCAATGATCGTACTCGGCTTCTGCCTCAACACTATGACTACGGCAGCACTGACGGCCAGAGGTCTGGACGCGTTCCCTTGCGAGACTCTGGACGATGCCGTTGAGACAATGAAAATCATGCGGGTCAAAAAAGCTCTTGCCGAAACAAAAGTGCTGGCTCTTACGCGTATAAATTCCAATAATGCGCCCGGAATCTATGATTCTTTTTTGAGCCTCAATGACGTTACGGCAAAATTAGGCTCCCGATTCAGGTTTGTCAATATTCATGAATTCATCGACCAGACTCATAACATCCCTGCAGATGCAAATCCTACGACACCGGGAAGACTTGAATCCAATA
>JAAYEB010000455.1 GCA_012728995.1 Fibrobacter sp.
TGGCTATTATTGTTCTTGCACACAGCCTGAAACTGAAAGTAATTGCTGAAGGTGTAGAACAGCAGGCAGAAGCTGATTTTCTTCAAAAACACGATTGTGAACAGATGCAGGGTTATCTTTTCAGCCCGCCTGTTCCGGCCGAAGAGTTTGAAAAAATGCTCATACAGATTCCCGAGAGCACTGAAGCATAGATTGCGGAACTTTGTTTGACTCAAGAATTAACTTAATCGCTTCGTGAGCAGTTATTAACCCAAAAATTCCGGTCATGTATGAGATACTGCCCAATGAAGGGCGTTCCCTTCCACGATCCCAGGTCTCATTTTTGTCGTATTGTGAAACACTTGCTGTATCAACCTGCTCAACTGAATAAACACATCTGATACCCGTATAAACTCCCCTTCGGTGAATTCTTTTACGGATAATTCTGGCTAGCGGACATACTGAAGATTCCGATATGTCACCCACACGAACTGCAAAGGGATCGGTTCTGGCAGCAGCTCCCATACTTGTCACAGAGGAAATCTGCGCTTGTGAAACAGCAACCAGCAGTGATGCCTTTGAGGATACACTGTCAATCGCATCAACAACCACATCAATACCTTCAAGCAACTCCCCCACTGTACTTTCATCGACAAATACAGCTCTTTTTTCCACCTTGCATTCAGGATTAATCTGAAATATCCGTTTCTCAGCAGCATCAACTTTCATTCCGTTAACTGTCTCTTCAGTTGCAAATAACTGACGATTAAAATTACTGTATTTGACTGTGTCAAAATCAATTATTCGAAGATATCCTACACCACTTCTGGCAAGGGTTTCTACTGCATACGATCCTACACCTCCCAAACCAAATACTCCCACACGCGCTTCACCCAAACGTCGCACAGCGCTTTCACCCAACAACAATCCTGTTCGTGAGAATTTTTCCATGTCTGTTTGTACTAATCCTTGTAAAAATTAAAAAGTTTCATTGCATTATTATAAGTCTTTTCTGCCATATGTTCCGGATTACTTTTCCTGAGAAAAGAAATACTGTTAACAATAGCAGTCAGGTTTGCAGGTTCATTTAATCCCTGGTACCCTGAAGGTAAAATATCCGGACTGTCGGTTTCAATCAAAAGATAATTATCATATACAGCCTGTACCGATAAACGTGCCCGACTGTTTTTATCATAAGTAACAGAACCGCTGAAAGACAAGTATAAACCAAGACTTTGCAATTTCCTCACTAGTTCGGGAGATCCACTGTAAGAATGGACAACTCCTCCGCAGGGAATAACAGACCTGTGTTTAATCAGTTTCAGAAAATCCCCGAATGCTTTTCTGCAATGAATTGATACGGGCCGCTTTAATTTTGCAGCTAGTTCAATTTGCCTTGAAAATACGTTCAACTGCTCTATATCATTGCGTTCTTTTATCAGATGATCCAGCCCGATTTCCCCAACAGCAGCTTCAGGAAATTTAAGCAGTAAATTTTCAAGCTTATCATACCATTTACCACTTAGATCTCGTACAAACCAGGGATGTACACCGAAAGCGGGAATTATCATTTCGTAATCAGTTGCAAGTGCGGCAACCTTTTCCCAGTCCTGTTCACATGTTCCACAGCATAGAACCTTGTCTATTCCTGCTGCTGCCGCCCTTTTCAGAACAGCTTTGTGAATCGGGAAAATTCTATGATCCTGAATATGGCAATGGGAATCAAAGAAGTGCATAATCAAAAATATAATATTTAGAGTATATCGAACACCTAAATGGAGACTATTAAATTACGATAAGCTGCACAGGGGCATTGTGCAGAAATGTTTTATAGCTGTGAAGGTCATAAGGTAATGGTGAATTATGAATTATGAATGGTGAATGAAGAAAAAAAACTACAATCGTTGTCGTTGTCGTTGTCCTGTAACTGCATATTAAGCGTTCTGGATCTGATTATTAATATCAATGCACGCGAAAAAGACTCACTTAAATGAATCGTTACTATTTTGGTAAACATAAACAGAATTTATGGATCAAATGTATCATATGGAGTGCTGGGTGCAGATCTGAACAACGGATATTGTGTAGTGATTACCAACTCCCTTGGATTTAAATATCACAA
>JAAYEB010000456.1 GCA_012728995.1 Fibrobacter sp.
AAATTACACTCTAACTATTGGAGATTATAAATTTATATTTTTTGATGATATTATTCAGGAGAACAGATCCGGAAGCCCCAAGTATCACTGGTTAAAAATTGAATCTTCAGAAACAGCATATAATCAGATATTTATAGCTCATATTCCTGTCTGGTCAGAAATGATTAATGGAATAGATCAAATAGTTCTCAGTAATCTTTTAAAGCCTGACAGAGTGGTATTATGCCTTTATGGGCATAATCATTGTTATGTTGAAGAAAATGATTATAATTGCCTTAGATCCATAGTGACAGATGATATCAAAGGTGGAGAATATTTGATAGTAAGCCTGATCGGAAAAGAAGTGATTATAGAGAGGGTGAAATTCTAATTCGTGGTGGAGGGTATCCAAGTAAATGTACTCAAAGGAAGTAACCCCCAAGTACGTCTTTTATAATCTGCAATTTTCCTGCTGGGCGAGGGGAATTTTGTAATGAAAGTGAATACTGCATACAGATGATGAATCTGTATGCAGTAAAACAAAGCTGATTACGGCTGGAAAATTACTGCATGTTGTCCAGTCTTTTCCACTAATACCATGTTATCTCCGTCCATTGTTATATAATATTCACCGTCAAAACCGTCAAATCCGCTGCCGCTTATGGTACATCCAGGGTTATTATCCGCAAAGGTGTGTTCAATTTTGTCTATTAAACGGATATACCAGTCGGGATTTCCGTCACTTGTGTTCATTCCGAAATCCCATAAACCATTATTTGGCAGGTCCCAGTTGAGCCTAACTTCTTTAACCTGAGACATTGATGGCGCATCGGTTCCTTCAGTGACTATACTTGTAAAATTCCTGACGATAGATGAGAACGGGTCTGCTGTCGGAACACCGTATTTAGCCAACAGGTCTGATCCGCTTTTAACAGTAACATTAACAGTTTCTGAAATTGCACTGTCGCCCGAATTATCGTATGCTACACAACTGAGACTGTAAGAACCTGCTTCAGCATCGGTAATTGTATATGCATAAGGAGCTTCAGTTACTTCATCCAGTAATTCATCACCGTTGTAGAAGCTAATACTGGTAATTGTTCCATCTTCGTCACTTGCAGATGCGGTGATTTCAATTGATTCACCAGCATTGAACTCCGCACCATCTTCGGGTGCTGTGATTTGAACAGTCGGAGGAATATTCACACTGTCGGAAACAGTAACTTTAACTGTGTCTGAAACTGCGCTGTCGCCCGAATTATCGTAAGCGACACAAACGAAACTGTAAGAACCCGCTTCGGCATCGGTAATTGTGTAAGTATAAGGGGTTTCAGTGACATTTTCCAGAAGATCACTTCCGTTGAAAAAGCTGACACCACTAATTATTCCGTCTTCATCACTTGCAGATGCAGTGATTTCAATTGATTCACCAGCATTGAACTCTGCACCATCTTCGGGTGCTGTGATTTCAACAGTCGGAGGAATATTCACACTGTCGGAAACAGTAACTTTAACTGTGTCTGAAACTGCGCTGTCGCCCGAATTATCGTACGCAACACAAACGAAACTGTAAGAACCCGCTTCAGCATCGGTAATTGTGTAAGTATAAGGAGTTTCAGTGACATTTTCCAGAAGATCACTTCCGTTGTAAAAACTGACACTGGTTAATTCTCCGTCTGTGTCACTTGCGGCAGCAGTGATCTCAATAGAATCACCTGTAATAAACTGTGAACCATTTTCAGGTGATGTGATTTCTACAGTTGGCTGTATATTGGTATCAGATGGAATTGAATCGACAATTGTGCCATTGATATTGGCATCTCCGGTTCCGGAATAACGGTAAAGTGTTAAAGGAACATTGTTTGTTATACCGGCGATTATATCCATGTATGCCTTACCGTAATAACAGACCGTATTTGAATCCGTATAAACGGTTACTTCGAATTTCCTGTTGAACCCTGCAGGTATATCAGAAATAATTCCACTGACGCTGAGTGAATCTACTTCTAATTCTTGTGTTATAGAATCCATATCAGGAGCGCTGACTTTAGCTTCAGCATGATGTGCAAGGACACTAAAATCACTTTCTGCACTGGCCACCAATAAAAATCTGGCTTGACCACCATTATTTTCAGCTGTCTGATGATCGACAGGGTTTTTTGAGCAGAAAAGAAAAAAGAGTGTGATTGCACACACTATAGTTGTAAACGTTTTGGTTTTAGACATGGATCAATACCTCCTGTGTTTTGAAGTGTTTAAAATGTGCATTCAGAATATTTGTAAATGCTTAAAAGGATTATTAAAATAGATATAGACCTAAGGTTAATCAATTCTTTTCTTCAGTAAGAATTATTCTGACCAATGACATAGATACAATTTCTTCCCTAATTAAAAAGAACTTTGTTTGTTATCGGTCAAAAGCATTATTGTAAAAGAGAAATCCATTTTCATCCAGTAAAAATGTTTCGAAACTAGAACGATCGATTTTGTAGGTAGAGTAGATTGAGATATTGTTACGTTAGCAGACCACTACGCGCCTGTCCTGTTGTTGACTATACCTGTTATGACCAGGTTTATAATGCAAGATGAATTTTATATTTTTCAGGCTGAAAAGTTCCTGTTTTTACACAAATCTATTCACACCTTATTGTATTTTATGTTATCATATCTTTATATAGGCAGTCAGTTAACAAAAGAGGCACTGTTTTTAGCATGCAATTGATGTTTAAAATGATAATTTTGATAACTGACCGGCAGG
>JAAYEB010000457.1 GCA_012728995.1 Fibrobacter sp.
CTGGGAAAAAACCGTCAGTTCTTCGCGCGGTTATATAATCAAGGGTGCAATCGACAACCCTCAAAAAGCTCCCTCTTTCCCACTTCCAGATTATAAAAGTCCTTCACGATATAATACAGCCAGAACTGGTTTCAAATTTTCACCCGAGAAATGGCATATCGGATTACTATCAGGAAGTACTTTTGAACTGGCATACTCATTATGTAATAATTATTTATCAGACTTACTATCTCATTATGAAGCCATTCGGATTCTTCATGACAGGATTGACGAATTATTAAGAGATGAAATCTGTTGCTTCAAGGCTATCGGAGCAGACAGTGTAATGATCATAGAAGATCTTGCTGAAACATTGGATGTTTCCATGAGTTTGAATTTGTGGCATGAAGAATTCAAACCACGTTTAAAATCATTATGTGCATTTGTTCATGATAAAAACATGAAACTGTTCTTTCACCCGTTGGAACAGTCCCGACTGGTTTCTGAAATTATTGACTCAGGTGTTGATTGTATTCAACTGGATACACCTGAAACAATCGGATTAAAAAATCTTGAGGATCTTCAATCACAATACAGTGTAACATTCTGGTGTCCACTTGATATTAATACTGTTCTTCCTTCCAAAAATGAAAAATTTATCAGGCAAAAAGCACGTGATATGATTAAACTACTCTGGAAAGGAAAAGGTGGTTTTATCGCAGGTTATTACTGGGATAATGCAGCCCTTCGACTTCACCCAAAATGGCAGGACTATGGATGTGATGAATTTCTAAAATATGGTGCACACCCGTTTAATTTCTCTGAATGAGTGATTTACTTGAACAGCAGAGCATTGGCAAATTACTGCTAATAATCAGATCTTATTTCAAAGTTATACCCTGAATACGTAAAAAAGATTCATTATCACGCCATTTTGGAGTTATCTTTATGTGTATTTTTATTTTTACAGGGACCTGCAACAATTTTTTCAAATCCAGCTCTGCCTTGTTGCGAATTTTTCGGATAACCAATCCACCTTTCCCTATTAAAATACCTCTCTGACCAACTGTTTCTACATGAATAGTTGCATTGACAATATGAATGTTTTCATTTTCTTGATAAGATTCAATTTCAACAAAAGAAGCATGCGGCACTTCATCACGAGTATTGAGAATAATATGCTTACGAATATACTCAGCTGCAAAAAATCTCAAATTAGCATCAGTCATTTCATCAGAATCATAATAACGGGGACCTTCAGGTATCAAATACTCTACCTGATTAATGAATATCTGTTTCGCATCAGGATGAATTGCAGAAATCTTTATTGATGGGAAGCTTTTTAGCTCAGGAAACAGTTCGTAGAATCCCGATATAGTCTTATCACAATCTTTTGTAATGTCAACTTTATTAAAAACAATGATACTTTTTATGCCAGACTGAACTACCAAATCGGCAACAACCTTTTCTTCGTCACCAAAACTCCTGGAAAGATCAACAATATAGCAGACAATATCTACACCTTTTTCAATAATGGCCTCACGTGCTTCACTTATCATTACTTCATTAAATGTATGCCTGCCTTTATGAATACCAGGTGTATCGACAAAAATCAACTGCATGTTTTCTGCAGTATAAATACCTTTTATATTCCGACGAGTCGTTTGGGGAAGAGGCGTTACAACAGAAAGCTGTTCACCTAATACTGTATTCATTAAACTTGATTTACCACTATTGGGTCTGCCTGTAAGAGCAATAAATGCTGATTTGAATTTATCCTGTTTAGTCATAGTCTTTTGTTACATTTGCCTGTTTAGAAATTGAATCTATAGAAACTTTTGTAATTTTTTCATTTTCTATTCGCTGCCGCTCTTTTTGCAGTGTACGAAGATAATTTCTGAAAAGTTCAGCTGCAATATAACTTGAATGTACAGTCCAGTATTCTCCATGTATTGTAACTACTCCAGCAGCGACCCGTTCATCAGGGTTTGATGGATTACGGGCGAACCCGATAAACCAATCAATTTTTCCCAAATTATCTTTGTTAACAGAACCTGTTTTTCCACCATACTGAAAGCTTTTAAGGCTGCTGGTCTGACGAATATATCTAAATGATTTTCGTGCTGTCCCGTAACGAGAAACACTGCACATAAGTTCACGAAGTTCACGTGAAGTTGATTTTTTTACCGGATTTCTCCAGGTTTTTTGTTCAGCTTTATAAAAACAGGTGTCTTCCCGCATGACACTATCTACCAGAATCGGAACTGGTATTTTTCCGTCTTCTGAAACAGCACTGGCTATAAGTGCACCTAAAAGCGGAGACAGGGTAGTTTGTCGATTAAAGCCGCTCGCAAGTTCTGCAACAGCAAACATTGAATCCGGACTTTTTACTCTGGATATTTCAACCGGCAGTTCAAAAGGTATCTTTTGATCAAACCCAAAACGTCTGCCGTACTCAACAAGAGCTCCATGTTTCAATTTATAAATGCCTAAACGGGCAAAAACAGGATTTATTGAACGGGCATACGCTTCCTCTAAAGACAATTCCCTGTAATTTTCAAGTTTTTCCTCCAGCTGAAACATATAAAGAGTATGATTACGGCCAACCTGTTTAAGCATACTTTCTGAAGAAAGATTCGCCTCCTCAATTGCTGCAGCCGCTGTTATGGTTTTATAAATAGATGCTGCTGGAAATAAACTTTTTAAATAGAGGTCACTTCCCATGTCTTTTACACTATCCACAGTGAATGAAACCATTGCCAGAACTCTTCCGCTCACTGGCTGTATAACCACTGCTGCACCATACAAGGGAGAATACCTTTTCATCAATTTCATACCTAACTTCTGTAACGAAGTATCTATGGAGTAATGGAATAAAAAACTATTACCATTATTTTCCAGAGTATCAACACCAAGCTCTAAAGATAATGAAGATTTTTGAATTATTTTACGAATCTGTTCAATATTTAAAGTGTCTGTTTTTTCTCGTTTCTGCTTTTCAGGAACTGAAAATTCATCAAATCGTTCCTGTTCCCTCACTTCAAAATAGGATGTACCTTTTTTTAATCCGATAACAATGAGGAATACAACAAAAACTATACGAATTCTTCCTTTTTTTGGGAATTTAAATCCTGACCCGCCATTTTTATTTAAACGACGCATCATAGGAGATCCATAATCCATTCAATTCTCCCAAATAATGCAACAAGCAGTTTCAAATAATTCAGATTAAAACAGGTTTTCACAATTTTTTGGAGGTGTACGTCTGTTTATTACTAACAGCAAAAGACGTACACCTTGATATATTTGAAGAAGTCAAAAAGTAATAGCAGTCAAGACACTTACAAAATTGTTCGATTCCAGTTTACCTTCATCATTACGTTTATAACCATAACGAGAATCCCAGATAAGGGAAGCGCCCTGTGTTATTTCGAACCCGATTCTGTATCCTATATAACGGAATTCACTCTTTTCAAAAAACTTTTCATCATTAACTCCAATATTTGATTTATAATAATAAATTTCAGCTTTGTTAAGCTTTGGTACTTTTTGCAAAACCAGGTCACCAACTGACGAAGTCGCTTCAAAACGCTGATCTTTTGTTTCTTTGTCTCCAACAAGATACTGATAAGCTCCATCGATAATCAGAACATTGGAAATATTAAAACCCATCCTTCCATAAACTCCATTAAGCTCTTCATCCGGAATTAAATCCTCTTTAACATAGACTTGTGGTTTTCTGTTAATTCTTTCGTCGAGATAATATGTATCAAAATACCCTGGAGTAAACCTGCCTTTGGTCTTTCTGTATTCAACATTTCCCCATAACCTCCAAACCTTTAAAGCAACTCCCGGAGCACCAATCCCCCATCCATGCTTACTGTCATCTCTTAAAGCTGCCTGGCCGTAAAGATCGACACCAAGAAATTTTGTACTTATAATCGGTATTCCAATATCTCCACCAATTAAGCCAAAGTCATTTTCCATAGTTTTTGCATTGTTGGCTTCGTCGATATTATCCAGTTTCTCATCAACATCAATACCTTTACTTTCGAGATGTTCTTTCAATGAATCTTTCAGAAAACCACCATCTCTTAATTCAACCAGTATCCGTTCATCTTCCGCAAGATCCAGTTTCCATTTTCTTGCCGGAGCATACTGATTCAAATCCTTGACATAAGTACCACCAATAGAGATTCTATTTATTATTGGAATATCTGTCATTTTTAGTGGAGTTACAGCCAGGCGCGCACCTAATAATCCACCATCATCCTTGAAATCTTTAAAATCTGCTATCATTGTCTGCAGGGAAATACCCAACGGGCTGATATCATTAAGGTAGAACTGTAAACCAAGTAATTTTTGATCCGGATAATGAAGCATATTTGTAAAACGGTCAAGTATAAACCCGTACCCAAAAGAAACACTGGATAACCCGCCGAATTTTATAAACAACGGATCCTCTTCATGTCCAAACCTTATGTATCGGATTTTCCTGGTAATTGCTTCAAGCGGTTCATCCTTAAAGTCCCATCCCTTATTTGAAAATTTTCCTTCACTATCGATGAAAAATTCGAGATCAAAGAATACACCAAACTTCCAGATCGGTACATCCACTCCAATTGCCAAACGAGTCCATTGTTCATTATTGACAGTTACTACACCTGCTCCGATCTCCCATTTTGGTGATTGTGGTGCCATTGCAGTACTACCAGTTGATTTTTTACTTTCACCTGGTTGTTCCTCTTCGTCAGGAGTCTTTTCTTCAGGTGCTTCCTCTTTTTTGGGATCAGATGGAGTTTCAACCGATTTAGTTACATTTGAAGCATCATCCGATTTTTTATCAACTGCGATTTCATTACTCTCAGCAGCTTCAGAATTGTCATTTTCCAGATTTTCCTGCTTGTTACCTTGAATCTCATTTTCCTGAGGTTTTCCAGTCTCGTCTTCATTCTCCGTTTTCTGAACAACTTCAGACGCTTCATCAGCCCAATTCTGAAGCGATTCAATTGCCCTCTGGGCCAAATCACCAGAAAAAAGATCTCCTTCAGGACCAACGCTTCCAAATTTTCCCTCTTCGACAATTATTTCCTCTCCATCAGGTGAAACCATTTTTACACTGCCATTTACTACTGCAGTTGTAGGATACCCTGATTGAGCTATTTTTACAGAAGCCAAAGTGCCAAGAGGTGTAAAAACAAACTCTTTTGATACTAAAACAATGGAATCCAATTCATAAGGTTGATTTCTGTCTAAAAGAACCTGACCCTGAGCTAGATCTACCTTGAAAACTGAACTGTCATCAGAAACAGAAATGTCCAGTGGCCCCTGGAGAAGCATTCTGGAACTATTTTCAATAGTGACTGTTGCACGAAACTCTTTATCAAGTTTTACCAAGTCGCCGTAAAAAATGCTACCAGTATCAGTAATTAAGTTTTGCTGACCATCTCTGATCACTTTTACTTCGCCGGTATCAACCTGCACGAAGAAAGCTTCTGCTTTAGAAAAAATTAGAAATGAAAGTAATCCTGTAATCAGAAACAGATTCAGGCGCATCATCAGGAACCTCCTTTAATAGTTAAACTGAAGGCAGAGATTTTCAAAAAATATACTATTAGAACAGATTATAACCAGATGTTTCTGGGCAGACAATCAAAAAATACATGTAACAATATAATTTTTTGTGAATTAGCATGGTATTTTGTCAAACAATATTCTCCAGCCACGGTTGCACCATTGCCCATGCATCATCAACACTCAGTTCTTTTAAACTCTCTTTAGGATCAATACCTTCAGGAATATGGCGAACACCCACATTACCAGCAGTCCATAATGGAAAATGAGGCATATTTTTACGAATAATCAGATGTCCTTTTCCAAAAGGGCCATTCCGTTTTTCATCTGTAGGACCAAAAACAGCTGCAACTTTTACACCACAACATGCGGCAATATGCATCAATCCGGAATCGTTGCATAAACACAAAACAGATTGAGAAATCAATGCTGCAGTTACAGAAAGTTTTACCGGTTCAATAATTGTGCAGGGTACACTCATTACCGAAGCAACACGCTCCTTCAATTTTTTTTCATCCGGCCCACCGAAAATAAGGGCATGGGCATTAATTTTGATACAAATACGCTCAGCTAACAATCCAAACCTCTCCGGCTCCCAACGCTTAACATCCATTCCATTCTCACAACTGGAACCTGGATGAATCGCAATTTTTTTTGCATGGATCTTCTGACCCATTACCTCCTTAATGATAGTACTGGCCGACTCAAGGTCTTTTTGAGTGTACATAGGTGGAAATTTTACAGATTCTGATTGCAGGTCTCGTCCAAGAAATGTTTCGCTCAGCCGAATATTTTGATAAACATCGTGAAGACACGGATCTACCGGAACCATACAGTTGTTAAGAAAAGATCCACTGGCAACTCTTTTCAACGCATATTTGAAAGCCATCCTTTTTTTTATGCCAGAAACAAAGGGTAAAAGGTTATACTGCCATTTATTTGATGGGAAGAAACTGAGACTACAATTAAAATGTAATGACCGTATTTTTAGAATAAACTCAAGTATCCTTAAAGGACTCTTTTCTTTCACCGGATCGATGACATGTATACCATCCCAGAGAGGATCACCTGCAGCCAGATCAACAATCGGATATCTTAAAGCGAGTAAATGAAGAGAGATATCAGGCTGTTTTTCTTTAATAATTTTACAGGCAGGATAAAATAACAGATAATTACCAATGCCTATAGGACAGATGCAAAGAATTTTCATTCTACCTTTTCACGTATTATATATGTATCTTTAGGTGCAATATGCGTGAGCATTTCAGCCAAAAAACCAAAGGACAAAAATTGAATTCCCACAATGTCTGCTCCAAGCGACAATAAGACAAGCGGTCTGATATGCATTTGACCTGTTATCGCCCACTGAACTCCAAAAAAACCAAGAATCAAACTTCCAACAATGATCAATAAAAAGCCAAATAATCCAAAGAAGTGAAGAGGATTTTTAAGGTATTTTCGTAAAAAAAGCAGTGTGAGCATGTCCATCATGCCGTTAAAAAATTTTCCGAAACCATAATTTGACTTTCCATATTTTCTGGCATGATGCGGAACAGGGATTTCCGTAATCCTGAATCCATCCCAATGTGCAAGTGCAGGGAGATATCTGTGGCGATCGCCATAGATATCTAAAGATTTTGCTGTTTCTGCACGGTAAGCTTTAAAACCACAATTGAAATCATGAAGCCGAATTCCACTTAGCATTGAGGTAACAAGATTCCAGAATTTTGAAGGTAAGGTAAATGTAACAGGATCATACCTTTTTTTCTTCCATCCGCTAACCAGATCCCATCCTTCATCCAATTTTTTAACCATTTCCGGAATCGCAACCGGATCATCCTGCAAATCAGCATCCATAGTTACAATCACATCACCTTCAGCTTTTTTAATTCCAACGCTTAAAGCTGCAGATTTTCCATAATTCCTGCAAAACCTAAACAGTCGAAAATGTTTGCCATAAGTGTCACGTAGTTCTCGAAGTTTATCAAAAGACCCGTCAGTACTGCCATCATCAACAAATATAACTTCATAGGAAAATTCTGATGATTCAAGTACATCTGCAATCGATTTTGCAAGTAAAGGGAGACTTTCTTTTTCATTATGAAGCGGAATAACAATCGAAATTTTTTTCATTTTTACGTCCTGACAAAAAACCTTTATCTGCAATAAAAAATAACCCACCAAGAAAACTGGCAGCCAAACCAACCAGTGTCGCCAGAAAACCCATCACAAAAGCAGCATCAAGTGGAAATCCAGCCATGGCAAATAACGCCCCCCCAACAGTTTCCCGTACCCCAAAAGGTAAAGGTATTATCATGATCATTGCTATAATCGGTACAAATATAAAAAAATACTGAAAATTACCAATAGAAAAAAGCCCCAAAGATGCCGCAACCATTGCATGTACAGCAATCCTCATAAACTGAATAACAGTTGAAAACAGAGCAACCTTAAAAAGTACTCCATAATCATGCATCTCTATGAGCATCTCTGAAATGACCTCTTTTATCCTGATTTTTCGGGCTAAAACAAATGCATCACAACACCTGAAAAAGAATCGTTGCAATGGTTTTGAAAGTAAAAAAAACAGAATCGCCCCAAACAGGAGAAAAGTCACAAACAATGCTAGTATTGCCGTACCGATTTTACCATCTGAAAGAGTACCCCGATGAAGCAAAATAATGCTTCCGGCCACTGCAAATCCACACATTGCCCATAACCCTGCAAAACGATCCAGAAATGTTGCAGCCAACCCTGCTAACCCCTGACCATTTCTGGTTTTTATTGATGCCACTTTCATGGCATCTCCAACGATTCCACCCAAAACGAAATTGTTGAAAAACATGCCAATAAAATAAAGACGAAATGTTCGCCAGAAAGTCAGTGATATTCCACGGTTAGATAGAAGTATCCGCCACTGTATAACTCCAATAAAACCACTCGCAGCAAAAATACCCGTTGCAGCAAATAACCAGAACAGTTTAGCTTCTGAAACAGTGTTTATTATATCTTCCCATCCCAGTTTCCCTATCAGTAGAACAATAACCGATACTGTTATTGTCGCTTTTAAAAAAGTCACTGTTATACTGCGAAATCGAGCCAAATATTAAACCTCTATTATTTAAAGACAACGATTGGATTCTGATATTAATCAATTTTTTATGTTAATGTTTTTTACAGACCAGCATGCATGCATTTATTCTATTTACCTATAGTGAAATTCTGATTTAAGCATGCTAAACTCCATTTTAAAACAATTTAAACCAACAGATTTATAAAAGTAATAGATTCAAAGACCAGCATTTGCCGAAACTTTGGATAGTTAAAATACGTCCAGTACCTTGAAAAATTCAAATATGAATTTTCTTGATCAGTAAGTTTCTTGTATCTCGAGTTATATATTATTTTTTAAATTTAACCGTTCCCACACAAAAGGAGTGTAGATGCCAGTAAAATCCAGATTTAAAATATTTCCGGTGATACTGACAACATTCTGTTTCTGTTTTGGCCCATTTAATCCGGATGATCCAGCTCCAGAAGATCCGTCAACAGATTCCGATACCAGACCATCTATTACAAAAGGTATAGTGGCACACTGGAATTTTAATGAGAATGAAAATGTCCTTATTAAAGATATTTCTGACTATAAAAATAACGGTAGCGCTTCAAACTGCATATGGGACAGTACCGGAGTTGACGACAGCGGTACATTGGTATTTAACGGAACTAACAGTTTTGTAGCGGTTGGACATGACAGCAGCCTTGATTTTGATAAGGCTGATTTTACAATTTCAGCCTGGATTAAACCGGATACAAGCCTTAAACACTCAAATAACGGACGATATGATATAATAAGCAAAGGAGAATCGGGTAAAGGGTTCACTATCTCCCTTTATAGAAATAAAGTCTGTGGTTTTGTCGGAAGTATGACTGCCATAACCGATGCTGATACAAATACAATGATATTCGATACATTATGGCATAACATAATGCTAATACGAAACAAAAGCACAATCACCATGTATTTCGACAATAAGCAGGTACATTCCTATAATTATAGTGCGACAGTTTCAACATCATCAGATCTCTACCTTGGAAAGAATATTTCACGAAGTACCCATTATTCAGGTCTGCTTGACCAGTTAAAAATCATGAACTACGCCTGGAGTTCCAGCGAAAGAATTTCAGAAATAAACCGATTCAAAACAGTTCAAAAGTGAGATACAATTATTATAGAAACGAGTTCAGGTAATAAAAAACTGGCATGAACACCAAAAACTACGGATAGTAGATTACCCGTACCTTTTTAAACTCTTTGCAGGTTTTCAGCACACAAAATTCTGAAATATTTGTATTCATCATAATATTGTCAATAATATTACGACAGGTATCCTCATTTTCACCATGGATCATCGTATAAACAGAATAAGGCCATTTAAGCTGCTCTTTCCTTTGATAGCAATGGCTTACATTTGCAAGTGAAGCAGCATACTTACCAAGGGTTTCAATGTTGCTTACCAACGGTTTCCAGGCAACAAGCAGATTAACAGAATATCCGGCTCTTAAAGGCCTCAGAATTGCAGCAAATCGCCTGATTTGCCCAGTATTTATATAATTTTTCAGATTATCTACTATGTTTTGCTGTGAACAATCAAGTTTTCTGGCAATATCCTCAAACGGATTACGTTTCAGTGGCAAATCATGCTGAACCGCACGGATAAATTTTTTATCTAATGGTAACTCATTCTTAACGGCATTTTTGCAACTATCAATTTTTCCTGATACAGTATTCTTTTTACATCCATTCATATCCAGGGTAAAAGAGATTTTGAAAACTTTTAATGCTGGAAGATCAAGCCACGAATCGATATCGTTTATTTGCGCCAGAGAGGAAAGTTCTTCATTCAAATCAAACTTTTTTTCAAGTGTCAGCGTAAACCAGATATTATACGGATTGTCCCTGAGATAACAATGACTAATACCACAATGCCCGATAAGTGCTTCTGCAACAGATTCGATTCTGTTATCCGGAACTTTAAAAGCACAAAGTGTACTATGGTATCCAATTTTTGATGAATCAAATATCGGGCTGATCTGGCGGATTATACCGTCTTTTTTAAGTTGTTTAATCCTCTGGAGGACATCATGTTCTGAAATACCAAGCTTAATACCAATACTGCTCCATGGATTAATACAAAGAGGAAATCCTGTTTGTAATACATCAAGAATTTTTCTGTCAACTTCATCCATAATAATTTAATTAACTTTTGAGTCTACTCTAAAAAGCCATTTTAGTAAAAACTTGACAATTGATATGTAATTTTTGTTCTTTGACATTTTTGGCATAGAAAACACGAAAGCACCTCCTATTGCCTCTGTTTCTGGCTACAACAG
>JAAYEB010000458.1 GCA_012728995.1 Fibrobacter sp.
ACCTGTCCAATTACTAATTATAAAAATGCGGGCTTTTTGCTCATTTCGGCTGAAAATGACTTTTCCAATAAAATCACAGTTACAGGTATTCAGATCAATTCCCCGAATTTCTTTCCTGTTTTTACCTTCAATGAAAATTTTGTCATAGATAACGGACAAACTCTGACATTTGAGATAAATAGAACCCTCGGTGAAATGACAAATGAAGATTATAAAGGAGACCGGATTTCCGCGTTTTACGATGTAAACGCGATGACCTTCGAGTCTATGAGGTTTTCTGAAGGTGTCATAAAGAATCACGGGAGTTCGTGGGGTTACCACTATTACCTCAGGGATCATCTGGGGTCTACAAGAATGGTAGTCACGGATGGTGATCAACTTGCGGGCGCGTATATGTATCAGCCGTATGGGAAAATAGATGAAGTAGTCACGGCTGCGGTGGATAAAGTGAGGGAGAAGTTTACGGGGAAGGAGTATGATGAGGAGGGGGAGGATGAGAATGGAGTCGGTGGAATAAAAGCGTATCATTTTGGTGCAAGAATATATGACCCTGATGTAGGCGTATGGTTTTCTACCGATCCCGTTGAGCAAGACTGGAATGTCTATGCTTATTGTGGGAATAATCCAATTATGTATGTTGACCCACATGGTATGTCGTGGAAGGGATTCTGGAGAGGGTTCGGAATAGCAATGGCAGATATGGCAACAGGAGGGTTGATATCAGGCTCTACTCTTACTACAGGAGCTTTGGCAGTATCCACGGGAATAGGGGCAGCAGGAATTGCAACGGCAGCAGCAGGATCGGCATTTGCTCACTTTGCAAATCCTGCAAGCTATTTTGATCCTGTTGCTTATCAATTAATTGGGGGAATCACAAATACTATGCACAATAGTCCTGGAATTGACAATGCAGGAGAAGGTATCGCATCATTTGCATTGGGAACGGTTTCTGGTACTGCTGATTGGGGTAATTTAATGACAAGGGGATACCCTGGAGCTAGTCATTTTTTTGCGGAACAGTCAACTTTCGCAATCGGGCTTTCCCACAATATTGCATATGAAAAAAGGTGGGGTGATAATGAATCGTACAATGTTTCCCGTCCGATATTATCAAAAATGTATAGCTACGGGGGAAAAGGCACGCTTGTGAAAATTGGGAGCGATATCCAATGGGCTTATCATTTGAATTCTGAGACTACAATTACAGGAAGTCGATATTTAGAGGGCAGGAATCGATTTGCAATGATGAATGCAAAGATTAATCAGAGTAAGTTTATCGTTAATGGTAAAGAAGTCATGGATTATGGTGATATAAATCCTGGTGGCAATAATGAATGGAGCACAAGCAAAGGGAGGTTGAATAAAATTGGGCATCGTGCTTTAGGCGCTGTATTTGGTGGTGAACTCTCCTACTATGGTTTTGAAGTATGGGGTGAACCTTATGAACGGTGGAATACTCATGATTATCAAGATGATTTCTGGACTTCCAAAGGACATCCACAAAATTTCAATTATTGGAGGGTCTGGTAAATATGCAGAAAACAAAATTTTTTGTCATTATGTTACTGTTACTTAATTGCACAGGTGAAATTGAAAGTCTTTGGATTATTGAATGGAAACTGAGCTATGGTAGCTCAGAATTACCAAATGATTTGTCCCATCAGTTCAAGCTTGATATTTCAAATGATATTAGTTTTTTTGATAGTAGCATTGACAGTGCAGGAAATCTGTATGAGCGCTTTTATATTTCGGAGCTTTCAGAGAGTCAAGTCAAGTCAAGAAAACCCAATGTTGAGTTTAAGCTGTTGTCGGGCACATCACTATTAATTGATACGGTATTCACTTGGCAGGAAATGGAATTCGTAGGCAACGTCTCAGAAAAGGAAATCATCATTCCTTAATCATCTCCCCTCACAAAATCTCATTCACCCAGACCTTCCAGCCTTTTCTTTTCGTGAAGGAAGGAGTGAGTTGTGAAAGGTGAAAACGAAAGCTGATGAATAAAATGACAAGACCAGTAAACAAAAGATAGAAAAAACGACTAACTTTCCCCCAAACCCCGCCTTCCTTCCCTTCGGTTTTGAGAAGGAGGAAAAATGGTGCAAGAGAGAAAAACGGGTGTGAGTTAGATTATAGGGAAAAATGAAAGTGTACTTGAAGATAGTCGAAAATGATTATAAGAATTGAAAGTGCCAGGTAATAAGGCTTTTTGTAAATGAACAGTGCAAGAAAAACCGACACCCCAATAAGCGATGTTTCCGCAATGATCATCGTAC
>JAAYEB010000459.1 GCA_012728995.1 Fibrobacter sp.
AAGAAAAATTTACTGGATGTAAGATTGTGACTCATCAGGTAATTGAAGTTAGTGATATTTTTACCAGTATCATAGTAGAACGGTTTTTCACCAAAGAATACCGGCAATTTTGCTTTACCTACAAAAACTGAAAATTCGTACTGGTTGGAGATGTCTTCAGTATTACCTTTCCAGAATTTTTGCTTCGCATATCCAATAACGCCATCCGATGCATCGACGGGCCGTACGCCGTATCTGGTTGCATTGGCAAAGATATAGAATGGATATACTACAGCTCCGATTTTATTTTGGAAATCCTTTTCCTCATCTAAAAGGACACCGCCGTCTTTTTGAGATTTTAGAACTCCTGGAGTAACAAGATATTCCGGACCGGCAATATCAAATCCGGTTTCGATTCTGATTAACTGTATTTTTAATGGAACGTGGCGGATATCATTTGCAAAAACAAGCAGAATACGTATCTGGGTATCAGTTGTAATTGCATTCTGGATATCTGCAATATTACTCAGGTGCAACCATGGCTTATCCTTTGCATCATCAGCATTTACATCTGTAACATGGCGATAATAGATCTGAGTATAGTTGAGCTGTGCATCTGCACCACTGTAATTTCTGCTGAAGATGTGCGCAAAATTATGGCTGGTGTTTTCAGTTTTATGAATCGGAAAATACTTATGAAAATCAGCTTTCCAATGGTTGAAAACATCAGCATTGGGATTAGTCGGGATTACCCCGATATACTGCCGATCCGGGGTTATATTTTCAACGGTAGTTTCATAACTCCAGAAATCACTTGCCATATAGCCCCAGATTTGATCCAGACCGATGCTCAAGATCGGGTTTTTTGGCATAAGAAAGCCTTTACCATAGATGAAACGATCGATATATTCACTAATTTTCAGTTTGTTAAATTTTTTGTCAAATTCGGAATAGTCAACTGTTTTTCTTGCCCCTGTATAATCTTTGTAAATTGGGCAGTTGATGTGATTTATAAGAGACATTAGTCCCCTGATAGCTTCTGCTAGAATTCGAGCCTGAGCATTCATATCCTTGAGTTTCTCTTTATCTGCAGATGAAGGGAAATGTTTTTCCATATCAGGGTCTCCAAGAAGTTGATAATTAGACCATTTTTCATTTTCTGTGGTTTTATTATCTTTAAACTGAGTCCAGGCTCTGGTCGCCATATTATTGGGATAGGATGACTCGAGCAGATCAAGGGAGTTAACAATGAGCATCTTTGTCGCTTCTGCAGTATCTTTGATGACTTTAATGGCTCCGGCAATCGGTGCTGCAGGTGTGAAAGATGCAACACTGCAGACCAGATCGAATGCTGCCCAGGCTGCCTTGATATCCTGAGCTTTAACACCCTGTGCAAATTTGTCTACACCAATCCGTGATTTGACAACTGTAGCTGTTGATCCCCTTGATCCAAATGGTATGTCAAGAGTATTCATGCTGTGGAGAATGTGGAAAAATTTCTTTTTTTCATCAGCCAAAGACGCTGAAAGTTCCCAGCACTTTGAAAATGCAGCAACGGTATCAATGGCTGAAAATGCCAGGTCGACGTAATTCATTATTTGTGAAAAAGTGCTTTTCTGTGCTTCCAGTATTTTCTCCGCCGGACCATCGGTTTCCAATAGAAAATCCATAGCTGCACTACTATTTGTTTTAGAAAATGTGGCAAGTTTTCCAATTTCGCTGCTTTTGAGATTCTCCAGAACGTGATCGATTACTTCTTTACCGTATTTACTATAAAGATTGGCGCCCATGACACTCTGATAAACCTTTTGTAATGCTGAAAGATCCTTCTGTGCATCAATAAGAGTAAATATCGCCTTGTTTACAGTCCAGGTTTCATATATCGTTTTAATGCTATTCGCAGTACCGGTTACATTTTTCCACATCTGGTAGCCTTTGGCTACCTCAGGGCATTCAGAGCCGATCTTTTCAATGATATCTGGGATGAATTTTTTAGTGTAATTGCCGATAGCTTTTACCTTTTTTGATGTGTTATTATTGCCGGTGGATGTTTCATCTGTGCTATCATTGGAATCATCTCCACCACCACCTCCAATGTTACCGTAAAGCTGAATTTTGCCTGATATAAAACTGTTTTTTTCTTTTATTGCCTGCGCAACAGCATAACTTAATGAGAGTGATGATTGTGCCAGCTGGAAGGGAGGCTTTTCTCCCTGTTTAACCTCATTGTACTCTGTAAATGAGAGCAAAGAAGCCGAGAGATGTCCGTATTCCGCTGGATAATGCATTAGAAAAATTTCTTCGAGAGTAATGGGCAAACCGTTTACAATCTCAATCATGCCGATCAGTGTATTCATTGTAAATGAAGCTTTAAAAGAGAGAGTATATTGACTTGTTTTGCCGTCTGTGGAAGGATCGCAATACAGTTTTTCGCCATCTGTATTTTTGATCGTAACGGTGTACACTCCATTAGGGAGTTGTTCTGCAGGAAGTGACAGTACTGGCTGATAGGAATTTTGATTTTTTGGGCTGAGGCTGTTCGGGCTTAGAAA
>JAAYEB010000460.1 GCA_012728995.1 Fibrobacter sp.
TTGAAGCTGAAAGCAAAAATTATAAACGTGTAATAGACCTTCTCAAAGATCTGCAACCTTCACAGATTAATACTAATGAAGCGTTAATCTTAGCTGAAGCGTATTGTTATACCAATCAGTATGAGTCAGCAATAAAACATCTGGATTATGTTTTAAAAACCTCTCCGCAAAATGTTCGGGCAGTAGAACTTTCTGCTGTAGCTAATGACAAGACAAATAATACCGACAAAGCTATTTTAATGTACAGAAAATATTTACAGACTTCAAAAGAACCAAATGGTGAGTATGCATTCAGGCTGGCATTTTTGTATGAGCAGAAGAAAGATATGAAAAATGCACTTGATCAGTATGCAAGAAATATTAAGAGTTTTAGTGATGATTATCGTAACTATGACAGAATTGCACGGTTGTATGCTGAATCCGGAAAGTGGAAACTTGCTGTACCAATGCTTGAAAAGGCTCTTGCATTCAAGGAAGCATCACAGGATTTAAATGAGTTGCTTGCAAAAGGGCTGGCTTCAACTGGTGATGGGGCTCAGGCAGTTGAAAGTTATAAAAATTATTTACAGAAATCGCCAAAAGATTCGACTGCATGGATTGAATTGGGAGAACTTTATTTTAATCAGAAAAAATATATCGAAGCTGCTCAATCGTTTGAAAAAGCTTTGTCAATAATGCGAAGGAATTTTGGATTGTTCAAAAAAACCGGAATATCTTATGTTAATGCTGGCCAACATTCCAAAGCTGCTGAAGCATTAAAAAATGCTTTTGAACTGAATAATAATGATATCGAAACCATCACTTTATTGGCAGACTGTTACAGGGAGATCAAGGCTGTTTCATATCTGACCAATCTGCTTATACAATGGACGAAAATCGATCCTAAAAATTTCGAAATTCGAAAAGAACTTGGCGAGCTTCTTCTTGCACAGTCCAAAACTGCTGATGCTGCGGTTATTCTTGAAGAAGCAGTGTTATTGAAAAACTGTGCTGATGGTATTCATGTTACACTTACAGAAATATATGAAAAGCTTGGCATGGAAGATAAAAAAGTTTATCACCTTCAGGCTGCTTTGAATTGTTCACCAAGGGATCCGGAACTTACTTATAAAATTGCTCTGTATTTTTATAACAGAAAAGATTATGTCAAGGCCAGGGAGTATCTTAACAAAACCGTTTCGTTATCTTCAAAACATGCTGAGGCTAACTATCTTCTGGGGGCTTGTCTGTTAATGGAGAATAAAGCGAAACAGGCTACCACCTATTTCAGCCGTGCTGTAAATAGTGATCCTCAAAACATGCAGTACAGGCTTGCTCTTGCGGAAGGTTTGTATGGAGAAAATAAAATTGACAAAGCTTTAGAAATTGTTCGTCCCGTGGTTTTGCAGCAAAGGCCGGAACCTGCCGCATTAAGACTGGCTGGTCTGTTATTTAAAGCTATGGGCCAAAGTGATACTGCAAAACAGATTTTAAGGGATGCTGTAGCTGCCAATAGTGATTGTTTTGAATGTGTTGCAGCTCTTGGGGATCTGTATTTTGATGAAGCACAATATCGTGAAGCTTCAAAATATTACCAGACTGCTATAAACAAAGGTGGATATAGTCAGGATGCTGCAATTAAACTGGCAAGGTCATATCATTTTATGGGTGATTTCGACAGATCAAGAAAAATATATACAGAAATATTGAAAAATGATCCTGATAATGGAGAAGCTTTATACCGTCTGGCTCACTGGTACATTAAAAATAATCAGCTTGATGAAGCTAAACGCCTTGTAATTGGCAGTAAAACCAAAACTGGATGGCACTTTTTGATTGACGGCGAGATTAGTGAAGCTGAGAAAAACATGAATTCTGCAGTTGTAGCTTATTCTAAAGCGTTGAAAATGATCCCTGAAGTGCCGGAGGTTCAAGCAGCAGGCGGAAGAATAAGTCTGGCTAAAAGAAAATTCTCTGCTGCTGTGATCTACTTTGGCAAAGCAATGGCTGGGGATCCGGAAAATACGGAGCTTTTCCTTAACCTTGGAATGGCTTATGAAGGCAGTAATGATTACCTTACTGCTTTGGAACTTTATAAAGAAGTTATGAGACGAGAGCCAAATAATGATGATGTCTATTATTATATGGCGAGGATATGCAGTAAACAGAAAAACCATCAGGAAGCGATTCAGTATCTGCAGGAAGGGATTCGTCGTAACAAAAAGAGTGAAACATTGTATATGGTGCTTGGACATGAATACAGAAGTCTGAAAAATTTAAATATGGCTCTGGATTCCTATTTTAAAGCTGTAAGGCTTGATGAAGAACAGAATAAGGAAGCTTATCGATATATAGGAAATATCTATTATCTTAAAAAAGATGAAAAAAATGCAAGAAGGTATTTTGAGAAATACATCAGTGTTGGAGGGCAGAACGCAGATAAAGTTGAGAAAATATTAAAGAGATTGTAGTCTGAATTTGTCTGTTACTGAATAATTCTGAACAATTGGCTATTATGATATGAAACTGTAATTTAAAAAGTTTTTGTGCTACGAATAATACAAAGTATCATTTTTGTAATCACTTTCCTTGATTAGGTTATTACCCTGCTGTTTTTGCTTGTTGTACAAAGAGCTGTACATTGGCTTTCCTGAATATGCCAAAATGTAATCGAAAAGAGGTATGAATAAATTCTGCATGCCGTTTTGATTTAAATCTTTTTAGTTATTCACAATGCTTGTTAATTATATTTAGTTTTAGATTAATGCGCTTAAGTTAAATTTTTTAGAGGTTAAGATTGAACCGAAATCTAATACTATACAACAAAGTAGATAATATCTTTTTTCTATGAGAGAGGCAGAAATGTCAGTCAGATCATTTTTTGGTTGTTGTATTAATAGAATACTGATCATTTTGGTAGCTGCAATTTCAGTATGGGCAGATGGTTTGCCAGGAGAATATCTTCTTACTCAGAGGTGGCGGGATATGATATCCAGAAATTCTCCATTATCAAATCCGGCGTTTTTAACTGAAGAAAACTACCCGACATTAAGAATCGCATTCGCACCGATCCTTAAAGGTGCATTCAAGCTTGGTGAAGCCGGGTTTACGCTGCCTGTCGGTCTATATCATTCTGCGGGTATTTCTGTGTTAGGTGAATTCGATGGAGAAGTGGTTCCGGGTATTCCCAATGCTGATGGACAGATTGTGCCGGGGACTGAGTCTTATACCAATAACAATCTCTTTTTTATGTTTACGTGGGCATACCATTTCTGGAACAGGTTCTCGATAGGATTTAATTTGAATACTGCTTACCAGTCTAATTTTGAAAGAGATCCTCTTATAAGTGTAGGGTTCGATCTGGGTTTAACTTACAGACTTCCTCGTCATTCTCTTCTAGGTGATCATATTCTGGGCATATCCACACAAAACCTTGTTGCTCCTTCTTTGGGAAATGAGTACTCAAGGGATCTGAAATTTTCCTGGCTTGGAAATTACATGGAAGAAAGGTTTGAAAGTGCTTTAGATATTGATATCAGGGATTTCCTGGCTTCACCTGACGAATTTCTGAATCCTGGTGATGGGTCGAGTTTATCAAAAAGAATTGAATATGATATTAATCTTAAGCTTGGTGCATGGTTAATGCGAATGGCCAAGCTGTATTTACAGTTTGGATTTGATGAGAAAATGCTGGATTACTGGGGTTTCGCCTTAGGGTTTAATCTTCCAAGTTTCTGGTCTGGACGGGATCTGGAGTTTCTTTGGCAGTATAATATTATGACGGGAGAAGAAAACGATGCTACTGGCGTAACTGTATATGCCCGAATGGAAATGGGGAAACACAGAGAAGAAATTTTTGCTCGAAGAATGGCACGTTTGGCCAGCCTTTCTCCAAATGAGTTATATAACAGGGCGCGAACACTTTATTTTGAAGAAAAATACTGGGACGCATACTTCATTTTCAGTAGAATCATAGCTGAGTTTCCTGATTTTTTCAAAAATGACTGGGTACAGTACTATAGAGGCAGTTGTCAGGAAAAACTTGATATGCGTGAAATGTCTGTTAATAACTACGAAAAAACAAAAAAAGATTATCCGCTCAGCAGTGTAGTTCCGCATGCTGATCTGGGTATCATGCGGGTTTTATATAGAAACAATGATTTTGCGGGTGTTTCCAATCAATTTGCCGAATTGAATAAACCGAATGTAACAGATTCTCTGAGATATCATGGAGCGTATTTAATGGGGCAATCTTATATACAGAATGATGAGCCTCAAAAAGCTGTCGGGGTATTGGAGCTTGTTCCTGAAGACCATCCGGATTACATATATGCTCAACATGCTTTAGCTGTTGCTTATGCACGTATGGACAGTGATATTTATAACATCGTATTTGCTCTGGAAAATTGTATAGGTGCAAAAGCCCTGGACAATGCTCAAAAAGAGATACAGAACAGATCATATCTGTTTTTAGGGTATCTGTTTTATGAAGATAATGCCTTATCAAAAGCTGTTGTTGCTTTAAGAATGGTTCCCACAACGAGCTATTATGCTGAGGATGCTTTATTGGGGCAAGGGTGGACTGCCCTTAAAGCAAAACAATGGTCCGACTGCATTGGTATTGGACAGATGCTTGAAAAAAGATCCAAAAAGCCGGTTTTGCAATGTGATGGCATGTTGATTCAGGCATATGGTTATCTTTTACAAAAAGATTATTCAGAAGCAATGAATCTGCTCAAAACTGCATCCGAAAAAATCAGTTTAGCTGTCGCACCAAGTCAGGATACCTTGAATTACTACAATATGCAGTATGATAGTGATCGGATGTCACATAATTTCTTTTCTGAAAAAGTTGAAAAATTGTCTCTGACAGGTGAATCTTCAACAAAAACCGCTCAGGCTGACAGCCTTTTTGCTGAACATAACAGCTATATCGAAAAGTTCGGCAAATTTTATGAATTTATCGACGAATTTAATCGCAGTACATTTTTTGCCCGAAATATTGATGTAGTGCGGGACGATATCAATTATGCAATGGCTACGGTTCAGAGGATCGTTGGACAGTCCGGTACACAAAAAGTACAGCAGGAAATAGGGGATAAACAGAAAAAGATTGATGAAGAAATCAAACGTCTCGAAAAAGAAATGCAACGGATACAAAAAAAGGCTGATTAATTATGGATCTTTTACGATTAGCACAAAAAAGGTTTTCAACAAGAAAATTCAGTTCAAAGTCGCTTGAACAAGATAAAATTATAAAGATTCTGGAAGCTGCAAGATGGGCTCCATCGGCCTGCAATAACCAGCCATGGATTTTTATTGTTTTAAGAGACGAAAGTTCAAAAGCTAAACTTAAATCGGTGTATAATCGGGAATGGTTCTTAAATGCTCCTGTTATTATAGCTGCTTGTTGTGATCGTAAAAAATCATGGAAACGAAAAGATGGAAAAGAGTACGGAGATATTGATGTCGCATTAGCGATGGATCATCTGACTCTTGCTGCTGCAGAGCTGGACCTGGGTACATGTTGGATCGGCTCTTTTGAATTCGATGAGGCTAAACGTGTTTTAGAGCTCCCTGAACATATTGACCCAGTTGCGTTCACACCTTTAGGATATCCACAGGATTCTATAACCGGGAAAATGCGTAAAGATATACAGGAGATTGTATTCTGGGAAAAATTTAGCCGCTAATAATTGTACGCTGAAAAAATACTTTTTATATTGTCTGGATCACACCAGATAATATGCAGTAAAGGGTTTCCAGACCTGTTTGCAGAGTTAAAATGCAAAATACCGGGCTTTATCCAATCTTTAAATATTAAACTGATGGTTTGAGTTTTATAAAGATAATGTTACCCGTAGGATAAGCACACGTTATCTGGCCTGCCTTATAAGTGTAAAGACTTTGAGACCTTGCCTCTTAGATCTGGTCGCAATCTCTGACTGTAGTAGCTTTTTCCCGGGGCGGTTTTTGAGACTGGTTTGTTTTTCTATTCTGGTAAATCCAATGTATATGCCCTGCTGCAAGTATAAGTGTAGTAAAATCTAAAATCTGACGTCGGATAACACTGAATCCTGGATGAATGTTTCCCACAGAGAGCATTATTGCAACAATGAACCATAAGAATAAAGATCGGGGTTTATTGTTATTATGCATTGATGAACTTTGATGAAAAGGGCTAACTGTTTTATGCTAATTGAGCGCAAGAAATATACCGGAATACAATTTACTACCTGAATGGAACCGAATCGTTTAACGATTGTGTTAGTAAGAGTTTTACTAATTGCAGAACGGGAAACAGCGAATCTGTACCCGAACCGGTTTGTTGGTATTATATTTGTTGTAATCATTACTTGGATTGTACCCAAACTACAGCAGACTTTCAGTTTACTATAAACTTGCCTTTATTATTATTATCAGAATCAGCAATTTTATTATTCAGGAACTATTTGCGATTGAACTGAGTGGTCGGTTTTGAGTGCTCCGGGGTCAGATTATTATGTTATTGTCGGGCAAGAGTTACATAAGTAATAATCACTGTTCGTGATCTCAAACAGGCACTCAAGTTGCATTGTTAATCTATGAATCTCTCCTCTAATTATGGGAGGCTTAAATGGCCAGATTAGAAAATGTAAACTTCAATTCTCCTCCGATAATGTTTGCAGCATGGCCTGGTATGGGAAATGTCGGTTTAATGGCAATGGATTATTTAAGGAGAGTTGTGGATGCGAGGTTATTCGCCGAGCTGGATATGAGACCATTTTATATACCAGAGGAAGTAGTGGTACAGGAAGGTATGGCGCATTTTCCCGAAATACCGCACAGCTTTTTTCATGAACAGCATGATCCTAATCTTGTATTTTTTGAAAGTGATTTTCAAATGGAAGGTAAGGATGCAATGACTGTTGCCAAGACTGTTTTGAATGTTGCAAGAAAACTCAAGGCACCACGCATCTATACTGCAGCAGCACTTCCTCGTGCAATGAGTTATAAAGATGAATCGGAGATTTATGCAGCATCAAACAGACACAGCTTTCTTTCTGAACTCGAAAAGTATGGCATTCAACCTTTAACAGAGGGATTTATCAGCGGTTTGAGTGGGTTGGTACTGGGTATTGCGGCATCGCAGGACGTTGAAGCTTCCTGTATTCTGGCATCAATACCAATGTATGCAACCGGGCTGGTTTATCCAAAAGGATCTCTGGCAATAGTCAAAACTCTTGCAAGAGTAAATGACCTGAATGTTGACACTTATGAACTTCAGCAGGCTGTAAATGATTCTGAGGATATGTTTGAGGATATTGAAGAAAAACTTAAGAATGTGCTTCCAAGTCTTCTTGAGCAGGAGGGAGAAGAGTTTTTTGAATCAGAGGACCAGTCGTTTGAGCAGCCTCAAAAAGATAAAGTTCCAGAGTATGCAATGGCCAGAATCGAGAAACTTTTCAGGGAAGTTTCGGAACGTAAAGATAAAAAACGGGCTATGGAATTGAAACATGAGCTTGACAAGTGGGGCTTGTATGATGTATATGAAAGCCGTTTTCTTGATCTGTTTAAACACAGGGAATGATTTTAATGAAATAAGAAACTGTTTACAAATTGTGTAAAGAAATTTAAGAGATCAGGGGAGGTCTGACATATGGCGGATAACCGTTGATTTTTCCAGAAAGTAATTTTTTGATTAAAGGTATTCCTTTTTCAGGTATGGATTCTTTTATTTTTTTTATTTCTGTTAAAATATTCAAAGATTTATCATAATTGTTATTATCAAGTTCGTGTTCCAGTTTTACATAAAGGTCAGGAACGACATTTGACATGCTGCAGATAAATCCTGATGCACCTTTTTTGTAAGATTCAATTAACAGAGAATCTCCACCTGTAAGATAAAATTGTGTTTTGTCTGTCAGACCCAGGTTGCCAGAAGAATCCTTAAGGCCGAAATGATTTACTTTCTCAAGTATGCTGTGGGTTATTGAATTCCCTGTGTGGAGGGGATAATTGTATAGGATAAAAGGTACTGTACAGTATTTGGAAATGGTATTGAAATATTTAACCAGTCCTGCCCCAGGAGCATCTTTAAAATAATATGGAGGCAGACAAAGGATTGTATCTGCACCAAGCTGTTCAGCTTTACGAATGGTGTCAAGTGTTGAAAACAGGTTGTCGCATCCTGCCTGAAAAAGAATAAGGCCTGGAAAATACTCTTTTGCGAGTTTTAACAATGTAAGTCTTTCTTCAATGGGCATGGAAAAGAATTCTCCGGTTGTACCACCGACAAGAATTCTGGTAATTCCACGATCCGAAAGCCACTCAAGATGATTTACAAAAGCGGTTTCACAAAAGGAACCGTTTTCGTTGAAGGGAGTAGTTATCGGGACTATACATCCTTTTGTTTGTATTGGCTGTAATTTTTGGTCATACTGCTGGAAAACACACAACTGTTTCTCTGCTACCGCTTCAATGGCAAGGTGATAATCATCGTGACAATAGAGATGGACGTCTGCATATATTTTACTTTTTGATCCATATCTGGAAAATTCGACAAGATTACTTTCAAGGAAAGTGTGAATAGCTTTTTCATAACTGTAGCCACGAACGTCTACATCACGGGTCAGTCTGGTTTTAAGCTGTGTCTTTATATCAGAATCTATAAATATAGAAAAATCGATAAATTTTCTGAACTGAATGTAAGTTGATATTTCGCCCTCAATAAGATTGAATTTTTCCGGTTTATATGAATAATAATTGCCGGTATCGCCTTTCTTTCTACAATATACGGGGACGTCAACCGGTTTTCCGGAGCGTATCAAGGAAAGGTGTTTTTTAAGCAATTCAATCTGGTTAGCATCAGGATGCGGACCAGAGAGTTTCTTTTTCAGCCGGTCTTGTCGTGATGTTTTGTAATTGTCGAGGCTTAGTATGTTGCAGCCAGGAAGACGACTGGCCAGTTTTTCTGCAAAAGTAGATTTTCCTGTTCCACCCGGACCACCAATAGCAATCAGTACTGGTGCAGGATTATCACTATAGAGTTTTTGAAGGATTACTGAGAGTATTTCATCCGGGTTTTGCTTAAAGTTAAGTTTAACATGCGACTGAGCAGAAAATTTATTTTTCAAACTGATCTCCAAGAAATAACAAGAATGTAAAATGATAAATTCCATAATCAAAGGAAATACAATATGGCTGTTTTTTATGCAGTTTTTAGATAAATTCACTGCAATTGTACGAAGTCGGAATTATTGGTGAGTTGAATTATCAGTTTCGGGGGAGATGAACAGTATATTTCAGATCAAGAGTCTGTTCTTTGGAATAATTATCAATATGCCAGCAAGCCTGATAATTAAGAGTTTTTCCGGCAATGATGTTGATAAGTCCATTATCGATTTCCCAGGTTCCGGGTAAATTCATAAATGTTCGCATACTATCGCTGTCACAAATCAGAAAAAGCTCCTGATTTGAAAATTTAACAAAATCGGATCGGTTATTGTTTATTTGAACATATCCAACCATTTTTTTTTGAGATTTGTGATATTTTAGATTGGAGATTTTGATTATAAATCCTTGCTGGGGTTCAAGGATAAACGAACCATGTTTTAATGAACATAAGATAAAAAGATTTAAAAGCAGTATTGCTGGAATGATTCTCATGGTTTTTATTTCCAATTTATGAATGTTTGATAAACATACCTGAATTTTGAGTATATTGTGAAAATACGAAAAAAACAATCTTCAGAAATACTGATTGTTCATTATCAGCATCTTGAATGAGATGAAAATTAATTAATATGACAATACTGCTACAACACTAATGAATTAAAGGTGTAAAATGTTTAACAGTTTAGTAGATGTCAGTTGTCTTCCTTTGTAATTTTTTGCATTGATACCTGCAATAATTATCTGATTGGACCAGTTTGCTTTTATGGTGGCTTTGTCTTGATTATTTAAAACGGTTCTGGCGATTATATTACCTCTCAGGTCTGTAAAAATGATTTGACCTGTCAGTTTTTGAGGACTGCTGAAAATGATTCTTTTGTTTTTAATTTTCAGAACAGGAGAAAATTCATAGTGAGTTGATTTTGGATTTCTTGTATTGCTTCCACTTTTGTTTTGCAATACTTCCATGGCTGCTGAGAGAAAGACCAGCGGAGCATTCCAGTTAATTGCGATTTCATTTGTAGAATAACTTCTATGGTCATCAATATAGGACAATGCAGGAAGATCGGAAGGGTATGTAATACAGCTGCTCCCCCTGCAGTTAACGTTTTCATTTTGTCCTGAATGGGGCCCACCTGCAAGAAAACCCGGAACAGGTTCATTAACACGGTCTGCAGCAGATGGACGGTGATGAATATTCATTGGTGAAACTGTGCCGGTACCAGATACATAACAGTAGCCTGTTGGATTTTTTCCAAGCAGATAGTCTATTTGTCCGATTGCTGCACTTTTGTACGCGGGATTGTTGTTTATCATGTAACCGAAAATCAGTGCAATTCCCTGGTTGGCTGCAACAGAATTGCTGCCCCAGTAAAAATCGTTATTTATGATTTTTTTATTATCTGATGTAATAATTGTATCACTTTCCATTGTTGTTTTGTAAGGATTTCTCTTGAATCTTGCAAGAAGTGAATCAGCGACTTTTTCAATTGCATTATTGATCTGATCAGGATCAGTCACTGAAGTAAGGCTGTCTTTTGTCTGAAAGAGGGAGTAAAGACCTAAAATATTTACACTGTTCCAACCAGGTATCCAATAAGACGTGACAATGCTTTCCGGGTATGCAATGGTGTAAAAGCTGTCTTGACGAGTGGTAAGGTAGAGTTCTGTTGCTGCCCACTTGAATTCATCACTAACATTGTAATCGCTATAAGTTCCTGTGGTTATTCCATCAGGGTTTTTCAAAAATAATGAATCGGGATTTGCACGTGCCCATTTCCAGGCAAAAAGTGAAGCTTCAAGGCAGCTATCTGCAAGGCCGGGCAGTAGATTATCAAATTTTTGTAATATTCTGGATGCCTGTGATGTAACAGCTGCAAAATCCAAAGTGGCGGCAGTACTTTTTTGAACAACATATCTGATATCCCAGTCTTCATCAGGCATAATATCTCCAGGAAAATCTGCTGTTGTAAGCTTATGGTACACTCCGCCATCATGGGGATCCTGCATTGTGAGCATCCAGCGAAGGTTCCATAGTATTTCATCAACAAGATCCGGTAGTGAGTTGTCTGATTCCGGAATATTCAGATCAAGTGTATCAAAAAACGATGAGAATGCCTGATACGCTGCTAAAAGAGTATGAACTGTAATTCCTGAGTTCACTATGTATTTACCATAATCACCGGCATCATACCAACCACCCGGGCTGGAGATTAGACTGCCGGCTTTTCTGTTTTGAGATTCAGCACTAATGTGGATTTCTACCAGATCATCGGCGTGACCTGCTGGGCGGGCCCATTTACCGGCATACTTTTCTTCAAGTTCAATTGAAGCTCTGTTATAATAAAAAGCTTTTATGGATGCTTTGGTTAGATTCAGATGAACATTTTTTTCTATTTTGAAAGCATGGGATTCATCACATCCTGGAGCTGTCAGTTTGTATTCTCCAGGTTGTGTGAAATTTGAGAAATCTGCAATCTTTGTGGTTTCATCAGAAGCTTTCCAGTGCCCTCCATTGATAAATTCTCCTGTAAAAACAACCGATTCATTTCCTGCAGAAAGGAGTGAGAAAGTGTCTGATGATGCGCCCACAGCAATACCGATTTTTTTATCGTAAGGGTAATATCCTTCCTGATTAACATGGATTATACCGCATATAGACTCAAGGCAGAGAAGTGCTGAAATTATTGCTATTTTTGTTATTAACCGTTTAATTAACATCAGTTGCTCCTTTATAAAGAATTGATTTAACCCAGGTTTTTAGCCTTTAGATGGTTACTGGTCAATCAAAAAAGGTTGTTTTGTATGCAGAAAGAAAATTTTATTCCATTAAGCAATTTAATACAATTAACCACCTATCACATAAATTTTATTTAATTATAAAATATAGTTGTAAAAACCGATAACTGTATTATTGTATATTAAACAGAATAAAATTTTCATTTTATAAATATAAATTTTAATAATACCTGAATCGAACAGAGCTTTACGCGAGTTTTTTTGACCATAAACAGAAAATTGTTTAAAAATTGGTGTTTATAAAGATTCCTGCGCGAGCATATACGAAATTAATTGATAATTCTATTTTGGAAATTTATTTTGTTGGCCACAACTACAAAATCATAGAGGAGAATAGTGAAAGCGATTATTATTGGAGCTGGTGCTTTAGGTTTAGGTTTAGCTGATTTTTTAAATCGATTTGAGCATCAGGTATCAATAATTGAAAGAAATCCATCCCTGGTATCAGATATAAGTTCACGATTGGATGTTTTGATAGTAATTGGCTCCGGTTCAAGTCCATCAGTTTTGGAACAGGCTGGTATTGAGACTGCCGACATGGTTATTGCAGTAACTCCCAGTGATGAGATAAATCTGCTGGCGTGTCAGTTTGCAGAGCAGTATGGTGTGCCAAAACGTATTGCCCGCATTGTTTCTCATGAATACACCAATAATAAAACCAGGATAGATCTTAAAAAGGTTGGTGTTACAGACATTATTGAGACAGAGAAAGAGCTGGTCGGTAATATTCTTCAGTATGTTGAATTGCCGGGGATTACGGATACTGCGAATTTTCACAATGGGAGTGTATTTCTGAGGGGTTACCGAATAACCGAAGATATGCCGGTTGCAGGAAAAACACTTTTTGAATTTCGTGAGCTTGCTGGTTCTGCCCAGATGCTTATCGTAGCAATTATTCGTAATGGTGAAAGTATTATTCCTTCTGGTGCTGAGCGTTTGCTTCCTGGCGATGAAACGATTACGATAATGCCGCGGGAATCATACCCTGTATACATGGCTCTCATAAACCGTCCATATTCAAAAATCAAAAAGGTCATTATTTCGGGGGATTCACTGGTTGCAATACATATTGCTGATGCTTTGACTTCATTTGCTGAGCGGGTAATACTTGTTGATCCGGATCCGGAACATGGTGAGGAAGCTGCCTCTCAGTTAAACGGTGTTGAAGTGTTGGGAGGGGATGCAACAGATTCCGATCTTCTTCAGGAAATTCATGTCGAAAGTGCTGATTTTTTCATTGCAGCCGGAAAGGACATGGAAGACAACATAATGTCCTGTTTACTGGCAAAAGCAGAGAAAGCCAGAGAGGTTATTGCATTGCGTACCGATGATCGTCATCTGGATCTTTTTACCTCACTTGGAATTGACCATGTTATCAGTCCGCGCCAGATAACTTTGCAGAGAATTCTTGAAAATGTACAGATTGCTCCAATAGGATCTCTTTTGAAATTAAAAAAAGTTGATCTGGATGTAGTCAGGGTGGTAACAGGAAAACACAGCCCGGCTGTTGGCAAGCCGCTTCTGAAGCTTGATAAGCTTCTGAAAAAAGAGATAATTGTTGGTGCAATTGTAAGAGATAATAATATTATAATCCCCGGTGGCGATACCATAATTGAAGAAAATGATGAAGTACTGGCATTATGTCACAGAAGAAATTTGTTGGCTGTAAATAAAATATTCAGAACAGGTTTCAGATTCTGATAATACCTCAAGATTCTTACGGACTGCAATGTGAACCATCAATATGTAATCTATTCATTAGGTAAATTACTTCAGGTTATTGGCCTTGTTATGTTCATTCCGGGCGGGATCTCTTATTATGAGCAGATGAGATTTCCGAACGATCCTTTTCTAAAAGCTGAACTTTTTGGATTTGTTATTGCAATTGTTATATCCTTTATTGCCGGAACACTGCTGTCATTTTTATTTCGTAAAGATCGTGGTCTTGTAAATGTCCGTGAAGGGTTTGCAATTGTTACGTTTGGATGGATAACACTTACATTTATGGGTGCGATTCCGTTTATGGTGTATTTCCTGTCTCATCAGTATACCATAACATTACCCATTCTGCTTGACTGTTTTACAAATTCTATTTTTGAGGCGATGAGTGGGTTTACAACTACAGGAGCGACAATCCTTGCAGAAGTAGAATCACTTCCAAAAGGGCTTCTTTTATGGAGAAGCCTGACGCAATGGATTGGTGGAATGGGTATTGTTACTTTGGCTCTTGCGCTTTTTCCTGTTTTTGGAGTAGCTGCTTATCAGCTTTTCAGAGGAGAAGTGCCGGGACCGACAGCAGAGAAGCTCAAACCAAGACTGGCACAAACAGCAATGATTCTCTGGGGTGTATATGCTTTTTTTACTTTTCTGGAAGTCATTTTGCTTCTGGCTGGTGATATGTCTCTTTTTGATGCAATAAATCACTCGTTTACAACACTCGCAACAGGTGGTTTTTCTACCAGGAATTATTCAATTGCATCATACAGCAGTCCTTATATCGAATACATAATAATAATGTTCATGTTTCTTGCTGGTGTTAATTTTTTAATACATTACAGGGTCATTTTTCTTCGTGATTTTCAAATGATCAAAAGCAACAGGGAATTGCATTTCTATTCAGGAATGATTATTGTTGCAATCGTACTCTGTTTTTTATCTCTTTCCATACATGGCTTAAGACCGCAAAGCGAATTGTCAAATACGTACAGGTCAAGTCCACTAAATCAGACACAGTTAGATAATAAACTGGTTGTTGAAAGGAATCGCATCAAGTCACCTGTTGATAGAATCCGTCAGGTGATTTTTCAGGTGGTGTCAATAACTACGACCAGTGGATTTGTGACAACAGACTGGGATACGTGGTCAGACTTTACTCGATTGCTTCTTGTGATCCTTATGTTTTTTGGCGGTTCAGCAGGATCTACTGCTGGGGGTATAAAGATGATACGTATATTAATCCTTTTTAAAGTTGCCATTCGTCAAATAAGGGTGATGCTTCAACCCAGGTTAATCTCTCCGGTTAAAATAGCTGGACGTGTGCTTGATGAAGCCAGGGTAAGAGATATTGTTTCTTTCTTCCTGCTTTTCATGATTCTTGCTGCATTGTTTTCAGTAATAATGTCTACAATGGTTCCTGATCTGGAAACTGCAGTTTCATCTGTAATTTCAGCAATGGGTAATATTGGTCCCGGTATTGCAGGGGTTGGAGCATACGAAAACTATTCATGGATTCCGATACCGGGGAAATGGATACTTATACTTTGCATGTTGCTGGGCAGACTTGAAATCTATACGGTTCTTATTGCTTTCTCTCCTGTAAGCTGGAAAAAGTAATGGCGAATGTGTTCTTTTTTAAAGATTTTCATGTTCGCTGGGTGCAATTTATGTTTTTGTTAAGAGTTTTTCATGTTCGCCGCGCGCACACGACCCCCGCGATAACGATTAAAAATTCGAAATAAGAAAAACGAAATTCGAAACAGGAACAGAATAATTTGATATTGGGGTGTGTGGCACCCTGTGAATAGCTACGGCTTAAAGAAAAATCGAAAATAACAATTAAGGCCGTATTTGTTGTCACTGCTCATGATAGATTGCTTTCGATGTGTGTGTATGTGAAAATAATCTTGTTTTTACTGACACTTAAGCTAAAATATTAGTTGATAAAATTTCGCTACAAAAGTTGAATTAATTCCTGCAGAAACACTCAACGAACTACCTTTTTAATTTTAAGGTATTTCCCTTCCATTCAGATATGATGGTTCAAAAGCTTGGACTCGTCCCGGGTCTTGTCCCCAGAATGTGATAAAAAGTCTTTTTCCGTCCCAGGAAATTTCATTTGGAATATTGTGTTCGAGTTGGTAATTCTGTACAGAAAGAGAAACTGGATCTATTCTTGTGAGAATTCCAGGTAAAGTAGCAAAAAGTGCCCAGATGTAATTGTCGTTTTCTTGTACTGCATAACACTGTCCATTATAGTCGCCAGTGGAATTGACATCACCTTTTGCCCCTGTTTCTATGATATAGGGAGGATGTGTTACGTCTGAAGTATCAATTCTAAAAATAGCACCAGATAACTGGTCATGTATTGTAGTTTCCAATCCTATGAACATATATCGGTCAGAAAATGCAAACTCATCAGTTGCGATCTTGCCTTCAGAAAATACCTGACCACCTTCAAAGGACAAATCGGAAGTTTTCAGCTTTACTACCCATGGAGGAGTTGCTGCTCCTGTAGCAAACAAGGCCCCGTTTGCGTATCGAATCGCATGTCCATATGTATATTGTGAAGGAAGAGTTACTGTTTTTGCCATCGAATAGTCACCAAGAGAATACTTGATAATATTAGTAGAACCAGCACCACTACAGGTGATTACGTATAAGTAATCGTTGTCCGTAGTAATCGATTGACCACTCTCATT
This sequence comes from Fibrobacter sp., assembly GCA_012728995.1. GTDB lineage: Bacteria > Fibrobacterota > Chitinivibrionia > Chitinivibrionales > Chitinispirillaceae > JAAYEB01. Next base: position 16,350 of record JAAYEB010000460.1, read on the forward strand.
ATACGGAGAAGGTTCCTCATTTGGATCAACGATCTTGTCGTCCATGTGTTCCATTGTAAAGGGATCAACTTCAGCAATCGTTTTGGTATTTAAACCGAAAAGCACATAGATTTTACGTTTAGAAGGGACATAAACCAACTGATTTGCATCACCATGACCAGGAGAAAACGTTATCTCCGCAAAATCTGCAAGATTATTTGCATTAAATCGAAGTAATTTAGCTGGATTGGTACGTGTAGAAGCAAAAAAGTATCCTTCAGCATAAATCAATCCGTGGACATACGACTCGCCAATATTCAGCATTACAGTCTCGGCAGCCTTTACAAATATAGCTGAAATTTCTTTGTTCTTATCCAAGGTGATCTCAATACTGCTGTTAATCGGATCGGCATCTCCAATATCACCCGACCAGTTTTTGAACACGTAATCGGTTTCCTCATTCGCAGTAAGGGTTACAACCGTGTTCGGATCATGACTTGCCCCCGTAACTGCTTCCGGAGATACTGTTATAGTCCCGCTTCCCGCACCAGAGAGAACTTTTGTATCAAGTACACAAAAAGAATCCGTAACTGTAACTGTCAAAGTGATATCTGAAGACATTGCAGGAGTTCCATTATCAGTTGCAGTTATGATACAGGTTGCAGGGCTGCTATGGGCTGCCGAATAGTCCGGTGTCCACGACCACATCGAAGCATCACTATTAATAATACCGGGACCGGATTTTCTGGAGAATGAAACCTGATCACCATCCGGATCGCTATCAAAAACAGTATTTAAATCAAGCGTTACTGTTTTACCTTCTTTTACCTCCAGATTTACATTTTGATGTTTCCATTCCGGTTTGTCGTTCTGTGGTATAATGGTAATCACTATTGTTGCCACATTTGACCAGTTGTTTCCATCACTTGCCCGGAACGTAATGGTATCGGTACCATTAAAATTGAGAGCAGGAGTATATGTCCTTTTGTTTCCAGTGCCGGTCAGTGTCCCGTGCCTGGGACTGCTTACAATCTCGTAAGAAACAACAGGCATCTCTTCCGGATCGTTTGCAACAAGGGTTAAAAGTATGTTGCTGTCTTCATTAACAGAAATATCAAGATCGTCAAAAGCAACCGGGGGATCGTCGGTCAGTCCGATATTTATTTTAAAAAAAGTTTCGGATATGCCCGCGCCAGCTTTGTCCTCGATAGTGAATGACAAGCTGTCCTTGCTGGCATTTCCTCCATTATGTTGATAGCTTATTCTTTGGCTGTCAATATCTTCCTGGGTGAATGTTGCGCCCACATCCAGTTCATCGCCCTGTTTTAAAAGAACTCCGTTAACCGGCAGCTTGACCAGACTGAAAGTAATTTCGTCTGCTGTATTATCGTTATCTTTAACAAGTAAAACATTGTTGCCTATAACTTTAATACCGTTTTCGGCTATCGACAAAGGATTTTCGGTCTGAATGTAAGGTGTATCATTAACAGGTGTAATTTCAATTTTTACCAGAATTGAATCCAGGTTTATGCCATCACCATCTTTTACTGAAAACAGAACTGTATCTTTTCTGGTCTCTGAGCCGTCATGATAATAACCGATAGTTTTATTATCAATATCGTTTTGGGTAAATGTACCAGATTTTGTAATAGCTGCATCATTTTTTTTCAATTCTCCATGCTTCGGTTCACTGATAAGTGTAAATATGATTTCTGAAGCCTTATGGTCAACATCGGTAATTGAAAGATTGCTGGAATCGATGCCAGCAGTTCCCTCTTCCTGAACGGTAATACCTGAATTTTTTGCAACAACAGGCGGATCATTGATTGAATTAACTGTGAGTGTCACCCGGGTTTCTTCGGAAAACTCTCTGGAGTCTTTTGCCCTGTAACTGAAAGAATCGATTCCAAAGAAATCCTGATCAGGCTTGTAAGTGAATGACCCGTCAGAATTAAGGTTTAAAGTACCATGTACGGTGCTGTCGGAAAGAACAACTGTAAGGATATCATTATTTTTGTCACTATCGTTTTTCAGAAGCCCGTCTGCTGCATTAACCAACAAACAGTCATCCTCGTTTAAAACAAAACTGTCGGGCTGGGATTCAGGTGCATACTGAACTGGAGAAAGGTATTTAAGAAATGTTGTATCTGTAGAAGTCCGACACCATTTGTTTGATACCATACAGTAGTAATTTCCGGTATCAGACTGCTGAAAATCTTTGATAATAAGAGTATCACCTTTTGTTGAATCAATACAAACAGAGTCTTGGTACCATTTGTATGTTAATGGGTTAGTACCTGCTGCATTAACTGTAAGGGTGCAGATGCTGCCGTGAAGAATCTCAAGAGTTGTATCTGAAACTGTGTTTAGATCGGTTGTATCCTGAACGATTAACGGCCACAAAACTCGATAAAATGAAAGCACAGTATCAACTATTTCCCCGCCTTTACCATAGCGTCCTTCAATCGTTATCGTATGTTTACCACTATCTGGAACGCTCACAGAAACCGTATCGGGAGCATGCCAACTGGTCCAGGTATCATTATCCAGCTTGTAGCGTATATCAACTTCTTTGCGGTTTCCCGAAACAACGACAGTAACAAGATCGGCTGCGGTGCTGTCGTTGAATGTAATATTGGTGCTGATGATAAATATTCTTGGTTTTTCGTAATCAGGACTGTTTTTATCAACAGGATTGTTCAGATAATCGGAACAGGACAAAAAAAATGTAAAAACAGGCAAGTAATAGATTATTCTGAAACGCATGGTTTTATCTGATTACCTTTCGTCATGTCAGAAATTTATTTGCAGGGATAACCCTGTTGAATGCCCTTCAAAATGAGGAGAAAGCAACATTGAAGGCCGTCTTTTATTGAGTGCGTTTTCATTATCCTTTTTTGTTTTATTAATTATAAGATATGTAATCACCGAGGCAGGTAAAAGAAGTGCTGTTGAGCTTGAATAAATGATACCTTTTTTCAGGGCAGTGGATTTTTCCTTTGCCAGACGATCTATTTCTATCTGGTCGTCAGCTTTGAGATATTCACTGTTGGCTATATTCCTTTTTTTAAAAGAGATAACTGCGCCTGTGCCGGTTAAAATGCCTGTTATACAGAGTGCTGCAGGTAAAGCTTTTTTAAGAATGCCTCTTTTTTGTTGTTTTTGATTGTTTTCAGCGATATCGCTGTAATTGAAAGGAATTCCTTCTGTTACCATTTGAATCTGGCCATTAATGGTAAAATGGAATTGGCCGTTTTGTTTGAATTTTCCTTGTTTAACTGAAATATGCGAATTTTGACATTTGAGGCCATATACGGTAAAAGAGATCTCAAAGTATGAAAGTTTTACCTTGTGGCTGCCTGAGGCAATAAAGATTCCATTCCAGTCGAAAGGGGCTGCAGAAGTATCTGCTTTGGTATTATATTGATTGTCGTTTATACTTGTAAAGATAACCGGCTTTTCAGTTGTGCCTTCAACCAGAAGACTTCCTTCAACATTCAGACTGGTGAAATTATGAAAAAGAAGAACGGTTCCCTGTTTTATGGTAAGTGATTTTTTCTTTGGAACAGTCAGATCTTTCGTGATTATATACGGACTGTTATCTTCGGTAAGTGTCATATTACCAATCTGACCGCCAGGTATTGTTTCGGCAACAGCTACGGCATATTGAAGTAATAATATTATAATAATTCGGTGTGACATATTTCGGGTTTTAATAAATGGGTATTATTTTATTATCAATAAAATAATTGCTGGCTGGGGAATTGCAATATAATAGTGCAAAAGATTCGAAAAAAAACGTTGTTATTGGAGGTTCGGTAATGAAAAAATCAAATAATTGAATCCATGCTTTAACCCCATAACTTTAGCTTTTTTCCAGTAATTTTTATGAATTTCAAAACCATTCGACTTTAACAGGAAAAGCACTGTTTATCAGGGTTCATCTCCATAAAGTTCATATTCAGACATGCATGTAACAGAATCCGGGTCTAACTCAACAAACCGTTTCTTTTTTGTATCCGCAGCCCAGGCTTTGGCAATGGTTCTGACAGAACTTCTGGAATAACGATCATAGATTGCGACAA
>JAAYEB010000461.1 GCA_012728995.1 Fibrobacter sp.
CAGTTTCACGTTTTATGTGCTGTGTTATTGCAAGAATTGTAATTTCCGGAGAAAACTGTCTTACCCTGTTCAGTAAATTAACCGACGCATTTTCATTATCCTGCATCGTAAATATAAGAATCTGTGGTTTATTTCTACCCAAAAAATCGATTAGTTCGGCTTCTGTTTTGCAATCTGCTACTAAATCAAATTCACTTCTTTTTTTAACAACAGTTTTTACCCCTTCCAGAAGAAGCGTTTCAAGCGGATCGTAAACTACAATTTGACAACTTATCATTTAACCCTGGAAGTAAATAATACCAACACGTTTTCTACCATACATCTGAACACATATCGGCTGAGCTGCTCTCACATGCACAAAACAACTTATTTTCTCGATACATGGTAAACCATTGAATATGATACGGCTTTGAATACTGTGAAAGCGGTAGTTAGGTAATGGTTTTTTATTAATAGTAGACAAAACACATCATATACTTCTTTTTAATATCCATTTTTTTCAACTTGTTAGATTATTAATCGTGTTTAAACGTCATCCTTTGGACATCAACACCCTTAACAGCTTTAAGTGCCTCAACAAATTCTGTAAGCTTTTGTTCATTTCCAATGAATTCAACAATTAACAATCCATTGGGAGAACATGTCTCATCTGATAATTCGTGAAGGCCGATTCTTGTTTTGATAAAACAACCAAACTCGGTTAATACACTTTGTACCTGAGGTACGTGTGTAACACGATTGGTAATATGAACACCAACAATATAATGAACACTACGGTTTTCCATAATATCTCCTAACAACTAAATTATCTGTAATCCTTGCAGAATCAGGGGTTTTCGGGGACATTTGCGAGGTACTGATTCCAGACCTGCTCGGCGCGTTGGGTATCACCCTTTTCCTGCAAAGCTTTATGAAGATTTGTTGATATATATTTCTGTTCTTCCTTTTTTGAAGGGTCAAGATTATAAAGTGCTCGACGAAACATTTCAACTGCCCTGTTATACTTTTTTTGCTGCAGATATATAGCACCAACACGATTTTGTAATTCGGAAATCCGTGGATGATGCGGAAATTTTTCGAAATATTTGAGATAATATTGAATTGAATTTTCTGGTGAATTAAGAAATTCCAATTCTGCCAATCTCAACCAGCTTTCTCCAGAATAAGAACCATCAGGAAAATTCGCCAGATAATTCAAAAACACCTTTTGTGCTTCAATAATATTTGTTCCATTATCAGCCTTTAATCTTCCGATTGAAAACAATGCATCTTCACGACGTAACTTTGAAGCAGTCTGATTATCAAATATCTGTTCATATAATTTTATTGCTCTTTGCCATCTTCCATTTTTTTCAAATTTCTGGGCTTTAAGGTATATTTCCTCGGTTTCATCATTTTCAGGTAAAGTCTCTTCACGAGAATTTTGAGCAACAATTTCTGGAACTATTTGTACCGTTTTATCTTCTTTATCTCCTTTATAATCTTTACCATTTTTATTTGTTTTTACATTCTCCTGTCTGGCAATTACAGGTTTCTCTGTTTCGATATTAACCCTTCTTTTGGTTCCGGGTTTTTTTGCAACTTCTATTTTTTCAGTTTTTTCCAATCCGAACTCTATTAACTGAACGGGCTCTTTTTGAATAATGTTGACCGTTGTATCAATTGATGAAAACCCGTTTTTGGCAACACTAATATGATACAACCCGGTTGGCTGACGAATCACCAGAGGTGAAAATCCAACAAATTTACCATTTATTTTTACTTCTGCTCCGGATATATTGGAAGTTATCCTGAGCACCTGATATCCAAGCAACTCATCAATAGATGGCATCTGCATTACTTCTTCTCTGCGAATAACTGTACCACCATCCCGAATCCTGTACCTGTTTAACACATGATCATAAACAATACTCTGGCCAGCCTCTAAAATTGTATCTCCAAATACTGTCGATTCAATTTTTACAGACCCTTCAAATACTTTTGTTGAAATATGTCCCTTTTGATCAGGTTCAACCCTGAAATATGTCCCTTTGACGACCACTTCGTAATCAGGTGTATACACCCTGAAATCCTGTTTTTCAGTCCGTTTTTTAACAATAAAAGTTGCTGTGCCACTTTTTTCATTTCTATTTCTGTCAAAATTCACTTTATAGTGTGCACAATTCTCAGTAACGTTAGACAAGTACAAATCTGTTTGATCTTCCAGTTCAATAATTCCATGATTGTTTACAAGTGTCACCCTGCTATTCTTGACTGAATTAAACTTTCCATTCAATAATTTTGCCGAATTGTTGTGACCAGCCATTTCACCCTGTAACTGATAAACAACCGTAGGAATAGAATCACCTTTTAGACTGTTTATTCTGTACCCATTTAAACCAATTATAGCAAGTACCGATCCGGCAACAACGATAGCACCTTTTTTAAATAAAGAAACATAATTGGCTATTATATGCCAAAAAGGCTGTTTTTCCAGATCCAGATTTTCCTTTTCAGCTTCAATTGTTTTTAATAGGTTATCTTCGATTTTTTCCCATTTACCCTGTGGAAGTATCTGATCTTTAAGAAGAACCTGATCAATAAAATCCAGCTTTGATGTTTTTTTCAGGTTGTAATTCATCTGCTCTTCAGATTTTTCAAACAGAACAGGAACTGGTATAGTTTCCTCTTTTAATACAGGTACCCAGCTATCAGCAGTTTCAACATAATTAATTTTTGAAAAAAGCATTTTTTCAAGCTTTTCCCATTCCCCAGATAAATATTCCTGCTCAGAACTTTTTAATATCTGTTCCCATTCAGGAATTGATATGATTTCGTTGATGCTTCGTTCCAGTTTTAATTCCAACAAATCCCATCTTATTCTTTGCGGATCCTGCTCCGTTTTAATACAATCATTAATCGGCTCTTCATATTCTTTAAACTGGGTAATATATGAAAACAGATCTTTACTCAATTGATCAAGTTTTTCCAG
>JAAYEB010000462.1 GCA_012728995.1 Fibrobacter sp.
TGAGAGATACAAATACACTGTGCAGGCAGAAGTTGAGCCTGGAGACTTTGCATATTCAAATAAATTGAAAGTCATATTTAACCCTGATTCTGATGGTGATGGCTTGACAGATGAAGAAGAAAAAAAGTTGGGAACAGATCCGTTTAATGTTGACACTGATGGTGATGGACTTAGAGACTCGGCTGAGATATATAAGACATTTACAGACCCGCTTTTAAAAGACAGTGATTCAGATGGAATTAATGATATGGAAGAGTACATAACGTATGGTACTATGCCGGATAATCCTGACTCAGATGGTGATGGTATAGTTGATGGGAAAGAAATAGAATTGGGAACTGATCCTAACAATATGGATTCTGACAGCGACGGACTTAACGATAGCTATGAAATCAATAATCTTGAAACAGATCCTTTGAAAAAAGACAGCGCTGAAAACGATACTGATAATGACGGTATTTCAGATGGCGATGAAGAGTTCTATAAAACAAATCCTTTAAAGAAGGATACAGATTCTGATAGCCTAACTGATAGCGAGGAAGTATTGATATATAAGACTGATCCACTCCATCCTGATTCAGATGGTGATGGACTGGAAGATGGATACGAGGTTTTAAACTCTTTTGACCCAAACAGTAAAGATACAGATGGTAACAATGTTCCGGATAGTAAGGAAAAGGTAATACTTTACATGTCGTCAGTAACAGATTCAGTGTACTCATCAGTTTATTCATCAGTATACTCAACATTTTCTCCTGATAAAATAGAAGCACCGTTAATATTTGATAACATAGCTGTACCTGAGGTGTTGATTGATGGAGATGCAGATATTATAGGGAGTTTATCTATTAAAGATGCGTCGGGTATGCCGGTCTTTATCGATAATCGGGCACTGGTTGGAAGACCAATAGATATAGAAGCTGATTCCGGTTTTTCAGAAGCATACATTAGATTTAAAATTAAGGACGAGTACTTATTGAATGAAAACTTGGAAGATTTGGTTATTTGTTGGTGGGATGATGATAATGGAGAAATGATACCTCTAGAAACTGATAGAGACATAAAAAATAATATTCTAAGTACAAAGGTTAATCATTTCAGCTTTTACTCGGTTATGAATACGAAATATTACCAATTGGACAGAAGCAAAATTGAAGCATCCGGAGAAGCAGATATAGTTTTTATAGTTGACACAACAGGTTCAATGAGTAGTGGCATTAAAAATGTAAAAGATAATATTGTTCAGTTTGTTGAAAATCTTAATCTTCAGAAAGTAAGCGTAAACCTGGCCCTGGTTGATTTTGCAGATATTACAACAAACGAAAATACTCAAATAGTCAAGAATGGATTTCTTGATTGGTATTCAAATAGTGATATAGCTAAATTTAAAAGTATGGTTGGAGACCTGCCGTTACGTGATGGGGGAGATTCACCGGAAACAGCTGTTGATGCACTCGAATTTGCAAGACGTTTGACTTTTAGAAAGAGTGCAGCAAAGTTTATTGTTCTGATTACTGATGCAAATTATAAAATTAACAATAATTATGGTATCGTTAGTTTGGAAGAGGAAATTGACAAGCTTGTAGAAGACGGTATTATTTCATCTGTTATTACTACCAGCAGATGGAGTTCGAGTTACCAGAACTTATATACCAGAACAAATGGTGTATTTGCTTATCTTGACCGGTCATTTTCAAATGAGTTGGGGAAGATTGTAGACAGTATTACCAGTGAGGTTAATAGTGGGTGCTGGATATATTTATCCGATATGACTTCGCCAATAAAGCTCGAAAAAGACCCAAGGTTGGGAGATACAACAATAGATACAGATAAGGATGGTATTCCGGATCTGGATGAATTGAACAGATACAATGAAGAAAAAAATATTTGGACA
>JAAYEB010000463.1 GCA_012728995.1 Fibrobacter sp.
CACCGCTCCACCCGACAAACCTCCACCCGGAAGCAGATCTTTGCGCAGTCAGTTCTATAACCGTATCTTTGGGGAACTGCTTTTGAGATAAATTTACATTTCCGGTCCCGTTAACAGTAATATCCAGATCGTACAAAACTCGTTTGAATTTTGCTGTAACCAATTTGTCATCTGTAATCACTATTTTGAATGGATTATCATGGCTTACAATATCACTGATCCAAGATTCAAAAACCCAGGTACTTTCTGCCAATGCAGTAAGGGTAACCGTATCTCCATATTCATAACTGTCTTTTTTGGGTGAAATCATAACCTCACCATTTCCGGATATTTCACAGTCGACAGTATTTTTTTTGGCGGAAACCGTATAAGTGTGAGTAAAAACAGAACCGATTCGTCCATTTCGAACAGAATCGATTTTTACCGAGAAACTCAGGTCTTTTTTTATATCTTCAACCGGAAATGAAACATATACATAACCGGTTGTATCCTCAGATTTAAATGTTACGGTCTTATTTTTAATAACAAAATCCCTGTTCTCAACACCGCTGCCTGATTGTAAAAGAGAAATAAAGGCAGTTACAGTCTTTTCTTTACTAAGTGATACCTTAACCGGTATGGAATCGTTCTTTTTCAAATCAGCAGTTAAAGTTTCTGATAATGAAAATTTCACTGAAGGTGGTGGGACCTGTGGTGAAAGGAAATTATTACTCTTTTGACATAACATAAGGGCCAGAAAAAAGACAGAAACTAATGTTCGTTTAATCATAAAGCCTCTCCGAGTGATAGCAGAAATACTTTTAGTATAATGTATGTGGTACATAGGAATGTTAAATTACAGGCTCATGGTTTTATTTACCTATAATACTTTCTTGTCAGCTTACAGTTTCCTCCCTGTTTTCCGGCATGGAAGCCACCCATTTGGGAAAACCTGTGTCAGGACGCTTGATACCCTACCTGTTGTTCACAACAAATTTTCTGTAACTGACACTTTTCTCTGTTGTTTTCTTTAAAATATAACTTCCTGAGCTTAAACCGGTTTTCTTCAAATATGCACTGTTTTCCATAACTTTAAGCCTTTTACCCCTGAAATCAAATATCTCTATTCGATCTGTTTTTAAATTCAGTTGCTTTTTCTTTATCTTTGAAACTGATACAGGAGGTCTGACAAGTACACAAACAGAAATGGTTTTTTCGCCGTCGTTGTTATCTGATGCGGTTACAGTTATAACCGTATCTGTATCACCTGCAAGAGGAGTAAAAGTAAGCTCATTACCAGATACACTCATCCAGTCTGTTATATTTTCGAACGAAAGTGTAACAGGATCATTATCCGGATCTCTGACAGAAACAGTCCAGGTGAATGTGGAATTTGGAGCTATTGTAATGGTATCGGGCGGATCTATAAACTCTGGTGGATTATTAGCTGTATTTGATATTACATTGAAATGACTGCTCACCGCGTTAATTTCCGGTTCATCACTTTTGCTGACCCTGATCTGGTATTGTGAAGAAAGTGTGGAAGGGACTGTCCAGTGATACGGCATTCTGTTAAGTACCGGACCTGCGATTTTTTGCCACTCAGAAGATCCGGTTCTGTATTCTATTGTCACACTGTCTATACATCCCACTGTTGCCCAGAGTATGGGAAGTGTTGTGCCGGCTTTATATTCCTTACCCTCTTTTGGCACATGCATATCTATTCTGGTTACAGATCCGCAGTCATCTTTATGCTGGTCGTAGATAAGAATCGGCTTGTGTCGAAACCCTATGACTATTCTGTTACGGTAATCGACAAGCATGTTATCCGCTGCGGCACCACCTCTTGGAAAGTATGAGTTATCCCTTATCTCGAAGGTATCACCTGTGAATCGTAAAAAGTCGCATTTGGCTGTAATCAGCCATAAATATCCTGCCCTGTCTACAACCATTCCATAAGAATCATTATATGGCAGATTCGAGTTTTCCGAGTTGTATTGTGTCCAGTTCTCACCATCAAATTTAAATAACCCATGTTGAGGTTTTGCTACTTCTTCAACACTGCTGAACCATATATTACCGCTGCTGTCTGCAGCAATAGTCCAAACCATTCTTAATGGAGAGTTCGTTGAATCATATATACTCCAGACAGTTCCATCAAAACAAGCAACCTCCCTTGCAGGCATAGAATATATCCAGATCCGTTTTTGATTGTCCTCCAATATTTTTCTGAATTTATTTATTGGAAGCAAAGACGGGTAATGATTTGTCCAATTAGAAAGATTATTACTACTGAAAACACCACCATTATAGACTATTATCCAATATGTACCATCTGATGCCTGAAAAATATCAGTAATATTCTCTTTGGGCAATTCATCTGATTCAATATTAACTTTAGCAAAGCTAGTATCTTTGAATACGGTTACGCCATTTTTGTCATTAAAGGTCCAGATGTGATCTTCATTATCTATGCAAATTGAAATGTAATTATGTTTAATTAAACTAGAATCGTATCTTTTCAAAACATTATTACTGTACACTCCTAAACCACGATCAAATCCCAGCCATAATTTATTCAATTCGTCCAGTTTAATATCATAAATCATTTCAACATTACTTTTATTATCATTTAATTCTAAAATAATATCCCAAGTTTCATTTGAATATACAAAGTTTACAAAACACGGCAGAAATACTAATTTTAGAATAATTTTTAAGTGAGAGACTGTTATTATTCTTTTTGACTTACTTGTTTTTATATCAATATCTTTCATAAGCCCCCATAAAATATGTTGAGGATCTTGTTCTATTCCTGATATCTTTCTTAACATATTTTGTAGGTTCACTAAATTCACTCAATCCATAAGTGGACTTACTACTGCTTTCAGAACCTGGTACAAGTGCATGATTGTTATCTGTTGGATCAAACCAAATATTATCTAAAGAAGGCATCGACAGGCTTTCAAATAAGGGATCGGTAGAGATATTGTTGGGAAAATATCCTGGATCTTTTTTTCCAATACCACCACCATCTGCATCTTCAATATTACAGAATTGAGTTGCATTGGTTTTATTTATCTGTGTGCCACTTGTTGATATACCTGTATTGTAATATATTATACAATTAATTAAAGTTAATAACCCTGTATTATTTATACCACCTGATTCCGTTGAACTTTTATTTCCGATAATTGAACAGTTAATAATTTTTGTCTGGTTTAACGTATCCGTAACATAAGTCACGATTGCCGGTCCAGAGTTATTAAATATAACAGTATTACCAATAATTGTATTTTTCCCTTTTGTATAAATACATGATCCATTTAACCCTAAGTTATTTGTAAAAATACAGTTAAGTATTTTAGTACTATCTCCAGTAATATAAATAGTTCTTGAAGTAGCATTATCGGTTCCATTATTTGTAAAAATACAATTGTTTACTGTTACTTTTGATTCATTAATATAAATTGCATTTTTCATTGATTTAATTAATTTGAAACCTTCAATAGCTACGTTGCTGTTACCATAAAGATCAATAAGATAATTGACATTTTTTCCATTCAGTGTTGTGATATTATTGTACCATTCTCTTTTTTCTGCTTGTGAGTGAGTTGATTCATTACCTTCGAATCCACCAAGCAATGTACAACCATTTTTTGGAAAAAAGCTATCGTCACTTGGCAAATACTCACCCTCTGCAACCCAGACAGTATTAACAGTTGCTGAGTTTTCTTCAGCCTCAAGAGCTTCTTCAATTGTTGTAAATGCGTCAGCCCAGTTAGTTCCTGTTCGTGACCCCTCAGCACTACTGTTCACACAATAAACATTGTCCGGTACCGGGATCTTCTCAAATGTTGCAGTAACATTTCTGTCTTCACTCATTGTTACTGAAATTGTTGAATCGTTTCCTGAAACATCACCGCTCCAATCAACAAATCGCCACCCGGGAGCAGATGGGAGACGTCTTGTAAGTGTGACCACTTCACCTGCACCATAAAGGTATTCGCCAGCTTCCGGAGTTACACTACCCTGTCCACCTGCAACTGCAACAGTAAGAGTATATAGCCTGATAAATGTAGCCCGGATGGTCTTATTCTCATCAATAATTAAAGTATCAGGGTTTTTACTGCCGGAAAGCGCTCCACCCCATTTGTCAAGCTTAAAACCATCTTCTGGTTTTGCGGTTACGATTAATTCTGTACCATACGGGTAAGGGCCATCAGGCGGGTCAAATTCAATTTCTCCGCTACCTTCTATTGTTCCTCTGGTCACATTGAAGTTATTAATAGCAAACACTGCTTTAATCGACCCCGGACCTTTAATCTTGAATGTGGCATTTGGATCTGAATCAGATCCTGAAATATCAAACATAGATTGAGTGTATTCCCATTTTACAAACTGATAATTTGACTCTGCAGTTGGTGAAATAGCTATAACCGTGTCATGAGCGAATTCTTGTGTACCTGAAATATCAACACTTCCGCCATCTGTTGAAGTAACAGTTACGTTGTGACGATCTCCCGGAATTATTAATGTGTAAACTCCGGAACTGGTTGAAATATCCGCGTTCTGTGCACCTGGTCCAAGTGTAATTATGATATTTTCCCTGCTTTCATAAATACCATCATCAATTATTATCATGGATAATTTTTTAGACATTTCAAAAGGCGCGAACACCAGAGGATTATCTCCTATAAATGTATAATCTGATCCGGAATCAGCGCTGCCTCCAAATGTGTATTCTACCGATACTTCCAGCGCGCTGGTATCACTCAAAACTACATCGATTTCGATTGCTTCATTATTTTCGTTTTTCGTTTCAGAAGTAGTCCCAAATCCGATTTTCGGTTTTAAATCATCATTTTTAATCGTATAAACATACTCTTTAGCGGATTCTTTTATCATTGCGTTTTTCGCATTTTTTAGCTCAATTATCAGATTTTCATCATTTTCATAGTAATTATCATCAAGAATCTTGAGATGTAATGTATCTGATATATCACCGGGATTAAATATCAAAGTTCCATCATCAAGTTCAAATTCTTCTCCTTTGACTGCACCGTCAGTTGTAGCCGGAAGAACTTTGTAATCAACTTTTACTGTATCCTGAGAGGCATAAGAAAGTATGACAGGTATTGCAACAGTACGATTTTTTTCTTCATCGCTTCCCGAAGTTGTTTTAAAAAATACAGATGGATCTCCTTTAATAGTATATGTATAAGTTAATGAGCCGATTTCCGCGTTTACAGAGTTTTTCAGTTTAATAATAACAGTTTCATCCGGTTCACTGATGGCATCCTGTATAATTTCAATTGTTATGGATTTTAAAGTATCACCCGGCTTAAAAACCAGAGTTCCATCTGAAAGCTTATAATCTTCATCGCGTACAGCAGTAGAGTTATTATCAACATAATAATCGACATATACAGTATCTTCCGCTGGTGAAGACAGTATTACATCAACTAATACCAATTGTATATCTTCTGTTCCCGAAGAATCCGGAAATCGAAATCCGATTTCCGGTAACTCATCATTGTCGATAATTCCACAGATAAAAACATGTTTAGAAGATACAACGGCACCGGCAGCTTCAGTAAGAGTTATTTCAATCGTTTCAGAAGATTCTTTAAACGAATCATCCTTTATCATTAATGGAATCGTTTTCTCTGTTTCGTCAGCCCGGAAAACCAGTTTACCTTTTTCATTACAGTTATAATCTTCTCCTTTAGTTGCAGTGCCTCCTGTAACAGACCATGTGACTACAGCACTATCACGCGGAGGATATTGGAGTTTTACCATGATTAAAAGTGTTGTGTCCTGTTCTGTTACACTAATTGATTCCGGGTCAAAAAACACACCAGGCATTTCATTGTCAATAATAGTAACAGTATGAATTGAATCTTCGATAAGAACACCTGACGATGAATTGGAGAGTGTTATGATAATTGTTTTGTCATCTTCATGTAAAGTATCATCCTTGATACTTATCAGGATATCCTGAACAAGATCACCCTCATTGAAAACAAGCTGGCCGTTCCCTTTTAATGTATAATCATCTGGAGACTCCGCGCTGCCTCCTGTAACGGCATAATCAACAATAACCGCTTTTGACATGGCTGCTGAAAGTGAAACTCTGATAGATTGTGTTCCATCTGATTCCAAAACAGATGATTCGGTATTTTCAAACCCTATACTTACAGGTTGTTCCTTATTTACAACATTTATTGTAACTTTTGTCTTTACGGATGTCGCGCCACTATCATCAACAACATGGTAATAAAAATAATCTGTACCCCTCCATCCATCAGCAGGTGTATAGGTGAAAGTACCATCCTCCTTGAATTCAAGCTTTCCGTATTTAACTGTAGAATCCAGAACAGCAGTTAACGAATCTCCATCAATATCATGATCGTTATTTAAAACGCCTTTGTTTTTTACAACAATTTTAAGTATGGCATCCTGAAC
>JAAYEB010000464.1 GCA_012728995.1 Fibrobacter sp.
ATTGGGCCTCCAAGCGAGATAATCGCAACAAACTTCTTGGTTACACACTGGCTACAGGAATAGCATCTATCATTGGCCTTACCGGCTTTACCTGGACATTCACTTTTTAAGAGGTTATTATGAAGAATATTTTACAGTTACCAGTTCTGCTCCTTATTATTCATCTGTTCTCCTGCAGTGATTATAATCCTTTTGAAAACATGGACAATGTTGATGTAAAGATCCGAAATTCAGCATCTTCAATAAGTATTAATGATACATTTGAAATATTTTCGACTGAATCTCTCACTGTATATCCAACGGTATTTGAAGAAATTGACTCTTTCACCGTTGAATCAGGAGGGAACCGTTTAAGTAAAGCTCAATCAATTACAATAAAGAAACTTAAAGCCGGTGACCGCCGTTTTTACTTTTCATGGAATGATACAGGCCGTACATCTGTGACTGTAACCGTTTATCGTTCTGATGGGGAATCGTTTTCCAGAAGCTATGAAGGTTATTGCATATCCCCGCTTTTTCAGGACAGCATCAGGTGTGAAGCAGGTTCAATCTGTACTCTTTACACCAGGGCATTAAATGATCAGGATCTTCAATATCACTGGTATTTCGGTGAATACTTTGGTAAAGAGATGGGTTTCAAGTCTTACAAAGCAGGTGTGCCACTGCCTGTTGAATTCAGATCAGGAAGCATTGAGGGAAAAGGATCTCTGTGGGTAACAGACACCAATGGCAACAGTTCTCCCAAAATGCCTTTTATCTTTAATTTCACCGATAATCATCCGCCATTGCTGGCTGCAGTCTCAGGAAAGCTCAGCACCAATGGCGATTCGGTCATTACAGGTGATTCGTTGTTTCTGTTCCGTGTTCGTGTAATGGATAAGGGTGGTATCAGGAATGTCACTTTTAACGGCGGGGATTATGATGACCGCGAAATTGCAGCTGATGGGGAACTCTTCATAAAAATATTGCCTGATATGCACCGGTACACCCCGGACACACCCTACACAGTAACTGTGGGAGCAACCGACAATTCAGGAAAATACGCATCAAAAAAGTTTGTCCTAACCTACAATCCCGACGGGCCCAAAAGTGATGCCGTCATCCTTCGCATAGTCAATCCATCATCATCATCATGGACTACCGTCGATACTGTAATGAATGTAGTCTACAACCTTTTTAACTATTCGTCAGACACTGTTTTTGTAAAAGCTGTTCGCAAAACACTTGCAAGTAAACCTGACACCATACTCCCCTATGTTTCAAAAAAGATGCTCTCATGGGATTGCCCGCTTTCTTCAGGCAGCAACCAGATCGATGTAATCGCCTACAACACTGACACGCTGGCATCTGAATCGATCATCATCAATAGAAAAACTAAAACCGACACGATTATTCCACCCAAAATTCCTTACGTTTTGATAAATGGTAAAGATGGTGAACGACATCTCGTACAATCATCATCTGTAATATGCTCTTTTCTTACTGTAATGGGATCAAATGAGATTCGTTCAGTCACAATCAATGGAAAATCTGTCGCACCATCAGACCGTAACAGAAATCTTTATATCGATACAATCGATGTGCTCCATACCGGAACAGCACTTTTGATTAAAGCTGTTGATACCAAGGGCAGCAGTGCTGACACAACAATATTTGTTGGAAAGAATTCACTGCCTGAATTTACCGGTACGATATCGAGACAATATATTACTGGAAAAAAACAAATAGATACACTCGTTTTAAACGATAACGATGGCGATTCTGTTTCCTTTACATTTTTAGTCGCCCCGCAGATTTCAGAAGAATTCTCGTTTAAAAAAATTACAAGAAATCGGGTTGTAATAAACTGGAGAGGAAAAGGAACCCCGGAAACAGGATTGTTCTCTGCCACAATTACACTCTGGGACGGATATCAATCGGTTAATTTCCAGAAACAGTTTTATATTACCGCTCCGGGAGATACCACCATACAACCATATACCCTCAAACGTCTGGTTGTAGATAAAATCGACACTCTCAAAGATGGAACTCTTGACATGAGTTTGAGTAAAACTCCTGTAAGAGTAGACTTCTCCATTCAAGATCAACTGAAAGAACTGACACCGGAAGATTCAATAATAGTCCAAAATGCAAAAACAGTATATTTTTCGACCAACCCGGGACAATTCTCTGTTGTACTTCCCAACATAGGAAACAAGTACCTGGATACAATCAATGTTCTGGTCAAAGGTATTGACGGGACAATTGACACTGCCGGACGCGTCCCGGTGATATATCCTCCCCGTACTCCAGACTATTTCCCTGCGCTGACATACTGGTGCGGATTAGACAGAGGTGTAGGAAAAGATCTGACTGTCAGGGGTGTCGATACACTCGACTGGTGGAACAACCGGGTATCTGCGGCAGCTCAATTTTACTCCTATACGGCAGGCAGAGAACCATTGATTTATAAGAAATCAACACCAAACGGCCTCTCCGCCCTCTATTTCGGAACGCGTGAGGCTGTGCTTATCAATTATAAAAATGAAATTCTTGAACAGGGAGGCTCATGGCCGGAACTTCCTTTTACGGCATTTTTCGCCGCAAAAATAACTGACACCATCCCCGCTTCAGGAGGTGTCCTGTGGTCATCATCGGATTATGACTATGTCTATTTTGCACTGGGTGTAAGCGGCAATGGCAAACTTTCAATTCTCAGAGGCACCCAATCGTGTTCCCAGTTTGTAGAAGAAAGCAGCGTAAAACTTGATACATCATGGCAAGTCATCGTTTTCCGCTCAAACGGTTCAAACAGCTCGGATTCTATAACTATACAAACAAGTATAACGGGTAAACTCTGTAATTCGATAGTTTCATCAACCGACGGTATCAGCGGCAATCTGATGATTGGAGGGGCAAACAAACATTACGGTCACCTTTCCTGGCCCGGTTTAATTGCTGAAGTCGTGTTTTATCAGCACAAATTGTCAGATAGTGAGTGCATTGAGATCAGCAAATACCTGAAAATGCGTTATAAAATCAAATAGAAACAATTCTTTACTGAAATTGATTTTATGCTGATTGAGAGAAACTAAAGCGTGGCTCTTTCAAATCCCGGAAGGCCGCCCTTATGTCGGGTGGCCGCAAGGGTACACGGCCCATCATACTTGTTAGAACGTCGGGAAAGTCTATGCTGAGCGCACGCACCGGTTCTTTCATTCATGGATACTACAGCTGTGATTCAATGATTTTGCCTTGTAAAGCCGGACATCGACAAGCGCCAGAATGCTCTCCGTGTCTGTCTTTTCTGCAGTGAATTCAGCTCTGTCTATCGTTGTTTGGCGATAATTGCCTTCGTTGTAACAGACCCTTCGGCATCGAGTCTCAATAGAAATACTCCAGAAGGTACTTTGTTTTGATTATAGGTAAGGGTGTGTTCTCCGGCACTGAACCTTGAACCGGCAATAGTTGAAATCAGATTCCCCTGCAACGTATATGCTTTTAGAGTAACATGTCTCTGTTCTGGAATCTCAAAGGTAATTGAATTCCCATAAACATTCATTTTTAGATTGCGTTCCATTTTGGAGCCATAGATGGCTTTCTTTCTTTCTGCAACACTGGTCGCTTGATTTTTCAGTATCGTCAGCATTGTATCAGCATAGCGTTTACCGAACTTACGATAGCTTGCTGACGTAAAGTGAAAACTATCAACTCCTTCAAGCGAGTCAGCAGAGATCGCGTGTGCGTTGGGGATCACTTTGTATAAAGTATCTATGTACTGCGCATTAAACGCACCGCATGCGCCTTTTTGATTCTTATACAGAAGTTCACCCGCAAGAAGAGGCGTCTCTGATGCATTTAAACCCAGTTCAGTAATAAAGTTATCGTAAATACTTTTCACTTTTCTGGTCCACTGGTTATCATTTGGATTTGATTCCCCCTGGTGCATTAAAAAACCTTTTATCACACCATCTTTTTGAGCAAGTTTGGCCATCTCAATAAGCCGACCCGATGGGTTCCCGCCATAGCTGGTGTTTGAGATATTTTTAATGTACTGATCGCCTGATGAGAGCCCGGAAAGATAGCTTTGATAACTATCCTTAACAAACAGTTCAATTTTAGTACCTGGTATAGACACGTTTATGATACCAATCTTAATATTTGATGGTAAACTGTCCACCAGAGTACGTCCGAAATAATCAGCCGGGCAGAGTGAGGATGAACCTCTGCAAAGAGGTGGAACGGCAGTCGCCCAGGTACCCTTTTTCCTGTTCCCGTCATTATCCGCTGCATACATGACCTTGAAACGGGAATCAACCGTTCTATCCTGCTCTTCTATCCTGCCGGCACCGTCCATATTTGATTGGCCAAAGGCCAGAAAGATATAGAAATCCGGATCCTGAGCAAAACTGTCCGGTGCAAAAACAGAACCGGCAACCAGCGTAAATGCTGAAACTGTTACTAAAATACGATTGATGATTTTCATAAAACTTCCTTTCATTGAAGGACTGTTTAAAATCCGGTTGATAGCTGTTCTGTTTTACTGCGCCGGGATATTTATCCCTCAGCGCATTTCATTACAGGAGGCATATTTATAAGCCGATTTCCTATAAATATCTCTCTTTTCAGCTTAATCATAAAGTAAATGATGAGTACAAAAGTGTCAAAAAATGTATACCAGAAACATTCCACATGTTATCCTTTACTGTGCCACTCACGTTTAAACCATTTACTCATAAATATCTCTTCATAATGAAAAACGGACTCGACCTGGAAACGGGTAACTATATTACCAGTAATATCATCATTATCAGCATGAAGTTTCCCAGTGAAAATAGCCATGTTAACAGATAGCGCTAATTCCTGAATTCATGCGGGAAAATGGAAATATCTTTACCATTTCAGGAATTGAAGCAGAAGCCAGGAAAGAAAATGGATATTATACAGACATCTTTGGATTTTAAAGATAACAGGAAAAGTGAATTAAAGGATTGTATTACAAAAGCGATTTCAGATGAAGATAGTATTGAAAATATGATTTTTGAAAATGAAGTACTCACTGAATCCGATGTGTCAAACATCGAATTTGAAAAGGTTAAGTTTATTAAATGCTGCTTTAAAAAATGCAATTTTTATCAATCAAGATTTTTCAAGACAGACTTTATTAAATGTGATGTTTCTTTATCTGATTTTTCTGAATCATTCTGGAAAAATTCATTAATAATGGAATGTAACGCTGTCGGTGGAAAATTTATAAAAAGCAGTTTAAAACAAACCAAAATAGCCTTTAGCATGTTTGATTACAGTAATTTTGCCAATTCCGTATTAGATGATTGTAATCTTGATAGCTGTAAGTTCAATGAAAGTTCATTTGCAGAATCAAAACTTTTAAAAACATCACTAAAAAATATAACATTTAATGGTACTGATTTTTTCAAGACATCACTTAAAGGAATTGATCTTTCAGATTCTTTGATTGATAATATCAGAATATCCGATAATCTTTGTGAGTTAAAAGGAGCCAGGGTAAACTCAGAGCAGGCACTTGCACTCATTCGGGTTTTTGGCATTGAAATAGTTTAACCTAAAAGTCGCAGATGGGGAGAGCAAAAAATCGTAAGATGTTGGGATGATAAGGCTTGAAGGCGTCGCAGGTCTTATCGACAAGGTGATAAGATCAAGACGCCTGAAAGCCTTAGCGCTCA